>CAZXJK010000066.1:0-11594 GCA_964640895.1 uncultured Methylomonas sp. | reverse complement strand
TAGGCGATATAAAAAATGCCGCAAATCCCGTAATCCAGAAAAGTTGCCGATAGCTGAAATTTTTAGAGACCAGTTTTTGATGGAGCACCTGAAATACGTTGCGCTCTACCATAGCGCTGATATAGGTCATAGCAACCAGCAGAAAAAAGAATAATTCACAGTACTCAAGAAATTTTTGTTCTAAAGCGTGCTTAGGTAGTCCTTCTAAACCATAGGTTTTATAAGTGTAAGCAATGATTGCCCAGATAATCCCAGCCGCTACCAAAACTGGCTTGGATTTTTGTAAATGTAATTTTTCTTCCAACACAACTAGCGTGTAGGCGATAAAAAAAATGAGTAAAGCTAGGTAGCCGGAAATATGGCTAGTCAGATCCAAGGGAGAAATACTATTCTCGGCACTGAATGCGGAGAGTGGAAACAATAGCAACAGGCTAAGTAATACGGTGAAAATCGTTGTTTTTATCATGGGTTAATTAGGGCTGTTAGTTACTTGTTTAGTAAATAAAACTTGCATTCAAGAGTTACTGCTATAAGAGGGAGGGGAACATAGGAAACACTTCAAGCACCGAAAGATGTGCTTCGTTCCTCAGCGCTCTTATGCCTCTAGAGATTCTAAGATAAATAACTTCCATTTTAAAAAATAAAACATCATATATTTCAGCATCTTACAGGATGTTACTTGAAAATTAAATACATGGAAGTCTATATAAACAAAAAAGCCACCTACTTACTATAAGCAGGTGACCTTCTTTTGTTAAAAAGCTAAGTGAATGAGTTACCCTGAATTCAAGTCATAAGTGCATAACTCATAGCTAACTTATTTTTTCGCTTTCTCACGCTCTTGTACTTCTTTGATAACTTCTTCAGAAATGTTCTTAGGACATGGTAGGTAATGTGAGAATTCCATAGAGAATTGTCCACGACCTGAGGTCATAGTACGTAAGTCACCGATGTAGCCAAACATTTCGCTTAATGGCACTTGTGCTTTAATACGTACGCCTGTCACACCTGCTTCTTGGCCTTGGATCATACCGCGACGACGGTTTAAATCACCAATAACATCTCCAACATGATCTTCTGGTGTGTACACATCAACTTTCATGATGGGTTCAATTAACTGAGGTCCTGCTTTAGGGATAGATTGACGGTAAGCTGCTTTCGCTGCAATTTCAAATGCAACCGCTGATGAATCCACTGCGTGGAAACCACCATCTAATAAAGTTACTTTAAAATCAAGACAAGGGAAACCTGCTAATACCCCAGTATCAATCATGCTTTTGAAGCCTTTTTCTACTGCTGGCCAGAATTCTCTAGGAACGTTACCACCCGTTACTTTTGATTCAAACACAAAGCCTGTTCCTGGCTCACCTGGCTCAATTTTATAATCAATTTTACCAAATTGTCCCGATCCACCTGATTGCTTTTTATGTGTGTAGCTATCTTCAATGGATTTAGTGATGGTTTCACGGTAAGCAACTTGTGGTTTACCCACTTCAACATCAATACCATGAGTACGCTTTAGAATATCCACTTTAATATCTAAGTGTAACTCACCCATGCCACGCAAAATCGTTTCACCTGAATCTTCATCCGTTTCAACACGGAAAGAAGGATCTTCGGCAACCATTTTACCAATCGCAATGCCCATTTTCTCAGAACCTGCTTTATCTTTAGGCGATACTGCAATTGAGATAACGGGGTCAGGGAAGACCATTGGCTCTAAGGTCGCTGGATTTTTAGGGTCACACAATGTATGCCCTGTTTTTGTATTTTTCATACCCACAATGGCGATAATATCACCCGCTTGCGCGCCACTTAATTCGATACGCTCATCGGCATGCATTTCAACCATACGACCGACACGCTCACTTTTACCTGTGAAGCTATTCATAATCGTATCGCCTTTATTCAGTTTACCTGAGTAAATACGAATAAAGGTTAAGGCACCGTAGCGATCATCCATAATTTTGAATGCTAAAGCACGGAATGGACGATCTACATCGACAATGGCAAATTCACCTGTTTCTTCACCCTCTTCATCCACTTCTGGCTGTGGTTTTACATCGGTAGGGCAAGGAAGGTAATCAACAACGGCATCTAATATTAACTGGATACCTTTGTTTTTGAATGCAGAACCACAGTAAGTAGGGAAAAAATCAAGGCTGATTGTGCCTTTACGGACACACGCTTTAATGGTGTCTATATCAGGCTCTTCACCTTCTAAGTATTTTTCCATTGCATCATCGTCTTGCTCAAGAGCCATTTCGATGAGTTTTTCACGCCATTCTTCAACTTGGTCAACCATATCCGCAGGGACATCTTGAACTTCGTAATTAGTTGGATCACCAGAGCTATCCCATACCCACGCTTTACGTGTTAATAAGTCAACCACACCGACGAAATCATCTTCTGTCCCGATAGGCAATACCATGACTAATGGGTTTGCACCGAGTACATCTTCAACTTGTTTAACAACGCGGTAAAAATCAGCCCCTAAGCGATCTAGTTTGTTGACTAAGATAATACGCGCAACTTCTGACTCATTCGCATAACGCCAGTTAGTTTCTGATTGAGGCTCTACACCCCCTGATCCACAGAATACACCGATACCACCATCTAATACTTTTAATGAACGGTAAACCTCAATAGTAAAGTCAACGTGCCCTGGTGTATCAATAATATTGAAACGGTGATCTTTCCAGAAACAAGACGTTGCAGCAGACTGGATAGTAATTCCACGCTCTTGCTCTTGTTCCATGAAATCTGTTGTCGCAGCTCCATCATGTACTTCACCTAGCTTATGGATTTTACCCGTCAGCTTAAGGATACGTTCCGTTGTTGTGGTTTTTCCCGCATCAACGTGCGCGAAAATACCAATGTTTCTATAAAGAGATAAATCTGTCATTGTTGTACTCTAAAAGGGTAGGTATAAAAACCTTGTTGTATAATTGATTACAAACCAATTAATGGAGCCAAAACCAATAATGCATTGCATTACTGCGCCCATAATTAAACCGCTCATTTTACCCTACTTTATTAGTAAAAATATAGGGTAAAACCGTAATTAAATTTTATGTACCAAAAGATTGGTTTAATAATGCATTATCCAGTTTGCCGGCACGGAAACTATTGCCCGAATCTACCGCAGTCACAATCACGCTAGCTGGACTAAATAACATGCCATCAATTTTAAAAAAATCATATTTAGCATCTTTAAAAACTTGCGCAAAAGGCTTGCCATAATCTTTAGAAGTAGAACTAGGTAATGCAGTTGCTAATTTCTCCGCTTCTTCATCACTGCCTTTAACAAAAATATGCACTTGCCCCGCAAATAAAATCGCATCATTGGTGCGTCCCATTGCTTGCACAAAATCAGGATGTGGAGGGCATATTGGCGCACTGCCCATACCATCAATTATATTTTCTAAAGGAAAATGCAATTCATGTGCTTTATGCATAGCCACTTCTAATACACGTCCAACAACTTGCACACTGCCCGCTAAACTACTAGTCGGCGTGACAATGATAGTTAACTTATCAAATGCAACCCCACACGCTTTCGCCACTTTTTCCACAACTTCTGCAGGTGGAAAAGCATCATTTTCTATGACTAAAGTGGCTGTTTCCGCACTATCTCTATAATCCAGTTCTTTATATAATTCTTCTACTGGCACAACTTCGCCATCTTTTTCTTTAGTTGCCATTGCACGCGCAGGACCTGAGCCTAAAGCAAAATATTTCTCATTCGATAAGCTCCACCCAGCATATTGACTACCTAAACAAGCCAACACAGGGTTACTCGTATAAACAGTAATGCTTAATGGCCAATTTTCAGTATAAGTGCTACTTTCAATGGAAACCGTCCCCATACCACCCAAACAAATTTCAGTAATAATACGCCCTGCTTCCAAACCACCTGGTACATTAATACCTGCATCAATAATGGTACAACCATTGTCCATGGTTTGAATATCAAGTCTTAATTTATCTGCGTTATCAATTAATTCTTGTACTAAAGGTGCAGTAAGTTTGTTAACGCTCGCTGTGTATTGCATGATGGTATATACCTTAATATATGTTGTTTTCAATAAACTGTTGTTTTGCCAACAAGCTATTTTCAACTTGTTGAATCGTCATTCCCTGAGCCACAATACTGCAAATTGGCTCACCTTTTGCTATTTCTGTCTTTATTTTAGGACGGTCAAAACTCCATTTCGGCCATTCAGTTTTTCTGATTTTACAGGGCTTTCTAGCAAATATTATTTGCAATGCCCTTATGCTCTGATCTGCAGTTAGTTCTGTCAACTGCACACCGATATGTGCTGAAAACAAATTCAACTCAGGGTACAGCAACATACTGGCTGGTGGACGCGGGTTTATTTCCAAAAAATAACACGTCTTGCCATCCCAAATAAAATCCAAACTTCCTAAGCCTTGTAACTGATAATATTTAACTAAATCAGCTAACCAACGTTGCACTCTTTGCTGTTCATGTACAGGTAAAATATTGATCCGCATAATACCTGCAAAAGTAAAATCATCTTGGGCAACCGTCCATTGCCGATGAAACCCAATTAACTGGGTTTGCCCTTCCTTTGCACAAAATAAAACCGAACCCACTTGGCCGTGACAAAATTTTTGGTAATACTCACCTAACCGAGCGGTACGATGACAATGACTAATCCCGGTACCACCCACATTATTTTGCGGTTTTATCAAGTAATTCGAACGCTGCTGCGGCATTGAAAAACACACATCAGGATAACGAATATGTAAATGATCGAGCTGCTTAAATAATGGCTGCTTATCAGAAAACTGCTGCAAAATGGCTGCATCATTGCCTTTAAGCTGAAAATTCTCAGTCAACCAAAACAATGTTTCCTGATAGCCTTCCAAACCACTGCCATAAACTACAGATGTAAATGTATATAAGCTAGCAAGTTGCTCAACAATGGGCTGTACCATTGCTAACGACAAGCTCTCAACTTGACAGACTTGCTCAGCTAACATCTCTGTATCTTGGTCAGCATATAAATCAATAACCAAAGGTAAGTAGCCTGCTTGCCTTGCTGCCTGTGCTAACATTCTGCCTGAACTAGCTATAACGAGAACGTAGCTGCTACTTTCTTTGTGCATAGCTTATGCGCAGATCGGTAAAACTTACTCTGTTGCGCTGACGACAATCTCGCCACCGCAGTTTCTGGCACTGGCAACTAAAATATTTAAATGCTCACAATGCGCAAAATTTTGTGCAACTTGTTTTTGCAAACTACTGGCTACATCCTCGCCTTGCACCACACAAAAACCAGTTGGCCCCCAAGAAGTTTGCCCAATAGCAGTAGCACCTTGCGCCTGTAAAAACTGCATTGCTGTTGCGACTTCATTACTGGTAAAAATCCCCCCCTGCGTGCCAGCAAAATGCTCACCTACAGAACGCTGTAATTGAGTAATGCTATCACCAAACAAAGTAATATTAGCCTCAGCTAAAGCAGGTAAGCCTTGCATCATTAATAAATAACATAAACGCGCCGCTTCTTCATGTGGAAAAACAGGTAACTCCTTAAAGGCCTGAATTTCAGCATTACCATGTAAGCCTTGACCACGGGAATCAAACACCAAGATAAAACGCCAATCATCGGGAATATTCATCCGTGATATGACGGGAGGCGTTAAGGTATGCGCACCGCGCCCACCATCCACCACCAAACCACCTTGCTCAAAAATAGCAATGCCAATGCCAGAACGTGCACCACGAGCAGATAACTGCGCAATATCACGCACACTCAAACCTAAATCATAAAAAGCACTTAGTGCCATGCCTATAGCAATAGACATTTGCGTACCAGACCCTAGCCCCACATGTTCAGGAATACTGCTCTTTAAATGCAAATGCAACGTATCTGCAACGTTTAAAGCCTTACATAATCGCTGCAAACACGATTCGGCACGCTCAGACTGCGCGCCAGAAAAACTTAATTTATCAGCATAGCTAAGGGATAAAGTGGTATTGATCTCATTAAGTGCCACACCAATACTACCAAAATGTCGCCCTAATGAGCCGCTTAAATCAATAAAGCCCATATGCAAACGTGCTGGTGCAATAACAGTAATTTTAGCTGGAGTGAATTTCAAATGATTAACCGCGAAACTAAAGACGAATAAAACGGGGCATTATACAGGATTGTTCACTTTTCTTGCACCAGCTTAGCTAATTCCGATAAATCGTTAAGCACAAGACCCGCTAAAGCCTGCATTTTACCGTCCCTATCAGGCATAGAAGGCACTAATACCGAGAAGGCGTTGGCATTTTTAGCCGCTAACAAACCAATGAATGAATCCTCAACAACTAAGCAAGCCGCAATCGGTTGCTCTAAAATGCTGGCTGCTTGTAAAAATATATCTGCCGCTGGCTTGGGAGATGGCACATGATCACGACTAACGATAGTGGAAAACAAGTCAGCAATGCCTGCATACTGCAAACATTCACGTGCGTTAGTTTCTGGACTATTAGTCGCCAAACAGTAATTGATTGATAATGCATCAAGCACTTGCAAGACATCGTAAACACCCGCTTTAACATTGATGCCATCACGCTCTACTGCCGCACGCCAATAGATAGAACTTAAACGATAAAATTCGCTTAAAGGAAAATTGACACCTAAATATTGTGTTAACTGCTGTTCAATATGCGAAAACGGCATACCTGATACTTCAACACAAAAAGCATCACTGATTGTATAACCCAAGGTATCTGCAGCTTGCTGCCATGCGCTAAAGTAGGTTGTTTCAGTATCCAATACCAAACCATCCATATCGAAAATAACCGCATTAAAATCAGGTAACTGCTTCATGCAAAAACTCGCAAATGTATACTACTCCGAATCATTCTCAAACAACAATTGCTTCGCTTCCTGTAATGCACTTAGAGTGGCTAAAAACTCCTCCTACGGTTGCCTGTCAACAACTAAACTGCAATACCCACCTGCAGCCCCTCAAACCAATCTAAAAAGCGTTTTACATCATCCCCCTTAAAGACTCGCCCATGCTGTGGTGCCATAATATCTATGTCTAATTTTCGAACTCGATCAATCCAGTCTCTTTTAGCCTGATTTGAGGGCATCCAACGCTGATGAAAAAAGCGCATTTTATCAATATGCGCATCAAAATCCTCAACAAAAATAGGGCCACAAGGTGCTTCTAATGCTGCACCAACATCCCCTGACATTAAAATTTTTGCTTTCGGGTCATAGATATGGAAATTGGCAGAAGAATGTAAATAATGTGCAGGAATAATTTGTAATTCAGCACCATCCAATTGAATAGTACCGCCACTATCAGGAATGCCCACATATTCAATTTCCTCACACCCAAAATGACGCAAGAAACCTTCCCATAAGGCAGGCGCATGTAATCTAGCATGTGGTACTGCTTGATCCCATAAACCTAATGAAGAAATAATATCAGGGTCTTGGTGTGATGCAAAAATATCAGTGATCTCTTCAACTGGAGCATGGTGCAATACTGCAGCCAACATCGGTGCAAATAACTCTACGCCTCCCGGATCTAATAATAAGCAACGCTTCGCAGTTCTGATGATATATTGATTGGTATCAATAATACTGTCAGGCTTATTAACATCCCGCCCATACATAATCCATTGGTATGCGCCTTCATAAATTTTAGTCATTTTCATGCTAAACAATACCTCTTATAGCAACTAGTCTGCAATATTTATAATAGATAAGGCACTGCGACAGCGCTGTACATTATCGTGAATAACCTGTGCCGCATTATCGACACTTTCTGCCACCGCTTGTAAACTTTGTAAATATTCGCCAGCCTGTGAAGCCTCAATTCTTGAGTTGGCCGCAATAACACGTGCCGCCCTAGCAGGATGCATAACATCTTCTAATTGATCCAATAACTTATTAACATGCGATCTAAACTGCGAACGGCATGCTTGCATACGTTGATACGCTAATGCCGTAGATTTATCTAGCGAATCTGCATAAGGTGCACCTTCTGCCAGTTCAGCCACTTTATCAAATGCAAGGCAAGCATTGGTCATACGGTGTTCCTCAACCGTCATTTGATATAACAAAAATGCATGTTCATTAATATCATTAACCAGTTCTATTGTTTCTTTAGCCAATTCATTAATAAAATCAGTGATAGGTTGGAAACCTTTGGCTTTCTCACCTGCTCTAAAAGCAATTGCCTTAGCATTAGCTGCTGCCAAGGAAATTTCCTTAGCAACATGCATCACCGCACTTAATTCTGCGGCAATAGAGGCAACTGCGACAAATTTCGATTTAGCTTGGTTTGCTTTATTCATTTAATACACCTGGCTATTTAAAACTAAACAATACACGCTATGCTTCCCACTCATAAATTACCTTGACATGATTGCCATTACCACTATATTCGACATCCTTACACAAGCTTTGTAATAAACTCAAGCCTCGACCAAAATTTTGTTGGTTATCTGCTAAACCAACCTTGCGGGCATTATAATCAAAGCCCTCTCCAGTATCCCGTACCTTAATAACCAAACGCCCCCCTTTTGCAGTCGGTTGATGGTTAAAATACAGGCGAATAGTACCTTCTTGCAACTGATTTAAACGCTGTTCACGCTCATTATAAAACTGCATAAAACCATCTGGTGTTTGCTTCATTTGTGAATCAAGCTTTAATAAACCATGATCTAAGGAATTTGCAAATAACTCAGTCACAATTAAAAAAATCGTCTCACGCTGCTCCAGTAAATTCTGGATTTCCATAATTGAATTAATAATAATGGGGACAGGGTTTACATGTCTTAAAGTAACAGCCTGAAATTCCATTGACGTTTTCCATGGTAATGCTTGTAAGCTGTTATGCTTAGTTTTTGTCTCTATTTGCATCCATTTGGCATTCGTCACATTACATTGCAACTCAACAAGCGTGATATCATCCTGCTGCTCCAACCCTTTGGTATGCTGATCTAAAGCCATCAATACCGCATCATAACCATTACCTGCATGCTTTATGCTGTCAATAACACCACTCGCATCAAACTGCTCACCTTGAATATTTTCTGCTTCAATCACACCATCGGTAAATAAGTATAAATAATCATCCGCACTTACTTGCAATACTTGCTGATTGGCTTCAAAGCTCTCCACAATCCCTAAAGGCAGGTTCTTTGACGGTATAGTACGTAATTTTTTTGATGTGGAATTACACAAATAATGATCTGGCAAACCACAAGTTATCAAATTAATTGATTCGGTATCACTGAAAAATACCACAATAGTAGCCGCTAAAAACATGTTAATAGGTAACAGCTTCTTCATTTTACGGTTTATTTCCGCAATGATTTCCGTTATCCCAAAGCCTTTAGCGGTCATGCCATAAAAAATTTCGGCGACAGGGCCTGCACCAAATGATGCTGATAAACCGTGCCCTGTAAAATCGCCAAGAAACACATACAATTGATTACCAGGCGTTTTAGCTACTAAAAAAACATCACCATTAAATAAAGCCATCGGTGATAAAAAATATCTAGCTTCTGGTACCTCAAGAAAACCCGCATGAATAATATTTTTATACAAAGTGGCTGCAATCGCTTCTTCCTGTGCTAAATGCTGCTGATACTCTATCAGTTGCTTCTTTTGTATAAATTGCTCCTGATATAGCTGTTTAACATATAACAGAGAGTGAATTTTAGCCATTAAAGCAACCGACCTAAACGGCTTATGCACAAAATCATCAGCCCCTACATCAATACACCTTTGCAAATTTTCATTGCTGTTCAGTTCGGTAATAAAAATAATGGGCACATACTGATCCTCTAGCTCTTTTTTTATTAATTCCGCTGCCTCCAAACCATCCATATTGGGCATCAGAATATCTAAAATAATTAAATCAGGGTGGCACTCTTTAAATAAGCAAACGGCTTCCAAGCCATCTTTTGCAGTAAATACCTGATACCCTGCCTGCTCAAGAATTTTAGTCAGCAACAAACACTGAGAACGACTATCATCAGCAATTAAAATTTTTGCTCTGGGTTCTTTCAGCAACAACTGAGTATTTTGCATCACAGTATTAACCTATCAATTAAACTAGCGTAAATAACTTATCAAAATTGGCAATCTGTAAGAT
Organism: uncultured Methylomonas sp.; assembly: GCA_964640895.1. Classification (GTDB taxonomy): domain Bacteria; phylum Pseudomonadota; class Gammaproteobacteria; order Methylococcales; family Methylomonadaceae; genus Methyloprofundus. Next base: position 1,451 of record CAZXJK010000066.1, on the reverse strand, counting down.
TTTTTTAACATCAGGCCGAGCATTAACAATTCTAATTGCCGCTTGATTATCACTCACTTTATCGCGTAGTACCAACAGCATCCCTAAAGCAGAACTATCCACATATTCAGTACGCCCTAAATCGATAATAATAGATTTAACCCCCACTGCATCCTGTTCAGAGACTTTCCGAAAATCTCGATGCATACTGAAATCAAAACGTCCTGAAACATTAATTCTTAACTCACTCTTACCTGCATCTTTATGTACTTCTACTGGCATTTTATATTTCCTTTACGTATATATACTTCACGCCCCCATAACCACGCGAAGTATATTTAAATTTTTACTACTGTTTTATTGACTGAAATTGTACATCTCAATATTTCAAAACAAATCAATATCGCCTTCTTCCATAGTATCTTGAGCAACTGCCTTTTTTTCCTTCATTTGCCACTGGCTACGCATATCTTTAAAGCGTTGTACGCCAGCTGTCAATTCAGCGACATTATTTTCACCAACCACTTTAAAGCCACCTAAGCCAACCTTTACTTCATCACACATTGCTTGAAAATGTTGTGCATTGACTTGCAAAAATTCAAGCTGCTGTCGTGCCAAATCTTCAAATTGCAATGACCTGATCGCGCCTCCGACCGCAACTTCCATCTGGCTACTGAGTCCAGAAACTTCATTTAATTGAGTTGCAATGTTAGCATTCATCGTCCCAATATCACGCATCATCTCATCAATATGTGCTTTTGAAGTAATCGCCACACTCATATCTTTGGAAGCCATCTGTTCAATCATCACTTTCGCCTCATTAATATTTTTCCTAGAATCACTAACAACCTTCTTAATCTCTTCACTAAACTTATCCGAATGTTTTGATAAATTCCGAACTTCATCAGCGACAACTGCAAACCCCCGCCCAGCCTCACCCGCACGCGCAGCCTCAATGGCAGCATTGAGTGCAAGTAAGTTAGTCTGGTCAGCAATCCCCTGTACATCAGCTAATAATAAGCCAATTTTTTGCATATGCTCATCAACATCACTGACCACAACATCACTGACCACAGCCACTATTTGCATACTTTGCTTACTCACCGATAGAATATGCTCAATAAATGAAGCTAAAACGGTATCGGTCTCTTCAGCAAACTGTTGGAAATTAATAGATTTACTTGCTCCGTCACTCGCACTACCATCTAAATTATTAACTAATGCATGCATTGCAGCAGTTTGGGTCACACTCAAACCATGCATTTCATTAAAACTATTAGACAAAGTTTGTACGGCATCAGAAACAATTTTTTTCACTTGATCCAGCTCGACTGTTACATCTACGATTTCTTGCTCAGTACAACGTTGCAGCATATTACTATAATCATCTATAGCACCATGAACTTGCAGCTCTTCTGCATTAGGCACCTGGAAACACACATCATCCATCTTTACTGGTTTTTTTGTCCGTC
>CAZXJK010000065.1:0-11695 GCA_964640895.1 uncultured Methylomonas sp. | reverse complement strand
ACGACTGTGCAGCCAAAATCCTGCGTCATACTTTCGGGTATTATTAAATCCTCATCCCTTAGAGAATTCCGCCTATTCAGCCTGCCACTCCAAGCTAACACAGGCCTCATTATCAACATAAAAATCAGCACTCAGCCAAAAACCAGCAATCGCGGCAAGACAACCATCAATATAAACCAAAGGAATCTGCTCACGTCGCCAAGGGGCAATATGCGCTTCTTGGTATAGTTTTTTCAAACTATGCCGACCTACACGCTTTGGTAATGCAATTTTTTCCCCACCTTGCCGATACTTAATTTGTACATCACCTTGCTGCCATACACTTTTTGCAATGCCTTGCTCAGCCTCCTGCAATACCAACATGCCATTGCAAGGTAACGGTAATGATAGTGCCGCTTTGGGCCAAGCAATACTTTGCTGTAAATCCGGCTTATTATGCTGGTGCAACACATATAAATCATCACGATAACGCCGAATTTCATGAGTACCATGTAACACGACTGGATTTGCTCCTGATTGCGCATTAATGACATCACCCAGAATAGCAGCCATCACTTTCTGACTCGGCATACGTGCTCCCATATGATGCAACCATTCACGCAATACCCACTGTTGAGTGGGTAGATCATATTTTAATAAGCCCTCAATAGATAAACACTGCTGATTCTTATCAAAAAGCAACCGCATTTTCTCTATTGCACTCGTCGATAATAATACTTGCGCCTCAGCACAGTGCCCCGCCACGCGTGCAACCGTTTTATCAACACTCGGCCAACGCTGTTGTATTAAAGGAATAATGTCATTACGCAAATAGTTGCGATTAAATTTGGCATCTTGATTACTAGGGTCTTCCACCCACTGCAAACCATAGTCTTGTGCATATTGCTGAATTTCAGCTTGGGTAATATCCAATAATGGCCGGCACAACTCACCCGCCCCAAAAGCAATATTGGCTGGCATACCAGCAAGCCCTCTTAAGCCTGCTCCACGGAATAATTGTAATAATACCGTTTCTAATTGATCGTTACGGTGCTGTGCAAATAACAAGACATCATCTTGGCGCAGCATTTCTTTAAAAGCCTGATAACGCGCATTACGCGCAGCCTCTTCAGGGCTTTCGCCTTGTGCGGCCAATGCGTTTACTTTAATTACTTTGAATTTAACCGCTAATACTTGTGCAACTCGTTGACAATGCATTGCCCAATCATCGGCACACGCTTGCAAACCGTGATGTATATAAACAGCTGTAATTTTAGAATGTAATTCGGGGATTTGCGCTAGTAAGTGCAACAAGACATGAGAGTCTATACCGCCACTGTAGCCAACAATAACATTATTGGCTACGTAATAACTGCTGAGGTGGGAGTTAATAGATTGAGGGCTTAATTTCACACGCCACAATGGGATAATAAATCATTAGAAAACTATTACGGAGCAAAGAAAAACACCTTACTCCGTCGTCATCAATCCTACTTCACTTCATCAGAAAAAGTACCAAACCTCATAATACGCTGGTAACGCTCCTCCATTAATTCATCTATATTTTTATGTCTTAACTCTTTAATATGACGAAACAACGTTTCTTTCAAGTTTTCAGCAGTGGTTTTAAAATCACGATGCGCACCACCTGTTGGCTCTCTGACCACTTCATCTAAAAAACCCTGCTCTCTGACTCGATCCGAAGTAATACCCATTGCTTCTGCCGCCAACTTCGCTTTATCCGCACTTTTCCATAAAATGGAAGCACAGCCTTCAGGTGAAATAACCGAATAAGTGCTGTATTCCATCATAATCAAACGATCACCGACACCAATAGCCAAGGCACCACCCGAACCACCTTCACCAATTACAGTACAAATAATGGGCGTTTCCAATTTAGCCATTTCAAATAAATTGCGCGCAATCGCTTCACTTTGACCACGCTCTTCCGCACCAATACCAGGATATGCCCCTGGAGTGTCGATTAAGCAAATAATCGGTAATTTAAAACGCTCAGCCATTTTCATTACTCGTAAAGCCTTACGGTAACCTTCAGGGCGTGGCATACCAAAATTACGCGCAATTTTCTCTTTAGTATCTCGGCCTTTTTGGTGCCCGATAATAACCACAGCTTGACCATTTAATTTGGCTAATCCACAAATAATTGCCTGATCATCCGCATACATTCGATCACCATGTAATTCATGAAAATCAGTAAAGATTAAGTCAATATAATCCAAGGTATAAGGACGACCTGGGTGGCGTGATAATTGTGAAATTTGCCAATCACTTAAGTCTTTGAAGATTTCTTCCGTTAAAGTTTCACTCTTCCCTTCTAAATCGGATAATGCAGAAGAAATATCTATATCATTTTCAACCTGCACGCGACGTAACTCTTCAATTTTTGCTTCTAATTCTGCAATAGGCTGTTCGAAATCAAGAAATTTTAAATCCATGGCTTTTATTTTTTAATGGTTATAAGTTAAATGCGCTCAGATTGCTTGATGGGTTGGCTTCCAGCGATAGTTTAAGGTAAGGGATGAGGATTCAATAATACCCGAGCCTGACTTGTCTTTTGATTCCACAGCCGCGCCAGAAAAACAGTTGCGTAGTCTACTATGCGCCTGTGTTTCTAACACAACTGTGAAATCAAAATCCTGCGTCATACTTTCAGGTATTATTAAATCCTCATCCCTAAAACACCTTAAACTACACCCCATGCATTATTTAATATATTAATATTTTCCTGCTATTTTATCTAATTCTCGCAAATGTTTTAGTTTTTCTGCAATTTTTATTTCCAAGCCACGAGTAACAGGCTGGTAATACTGTGGTTCAGACATTTCATCGGGGAAATAACACTCACCAGCAGCATAGGCTTCTGGCTCATTGTGCGCATAACGGTATTCTTTACCATAACCCAAATCTTTCATTAACTTGGTTGGCGCATTTCTTAAATGGGTTGGCACAGGTAAGCTACCATGCTGCTTGGCATCACGCATCGCCGCATTATAAGCCATATACACCGCATTACTTTTTGGAGCACAGGCCATATAAACTAAAGCTTGCGCCAAAGCCAGCTCACCTTCAGGGCTTCCCAGCCTTTCTTGAGTTTCCCAAGCATTCATGGTTAATTGCAAAGCACGCGGGTCGGCATTACCAATATCTTCCGAGGCAATCCGTACAATACGCCGTGCAAGATACAGTGGATCACAACCGCCATCCAACATCCGACAAAACCAGTATAAAGCAGCATCAGGCGAACCACCCCGCACTGATTTATGTAAGGCTGAAATCTGGTTATAAAACTCTTCACCTTGATTATCAAAGCGGCGCACTCCACCTGCCAGCACTTCTTTGGCAATATCTACCGTAATCTCCTTGCTCTGCTTAGCAAGCGTCAGCTCCACGGCTATCTCTAAATAATTTAATAAACGCCGCGCATCACCATCCGCTGCGGCTGAAAATTGCTGCTTTAATTCTTCTGACAAACCAATTCCCAACTGACCAAAACCTTTTTCTGAGTCAGTTAAAACTTTATCAATCAAAGCCTGTAAATCTTCTATGGTTAACGAATTTAATACATAGACACGCGCACGCGACAACAAAGCATTGTTTAATGCAAAGGAAGGATTTTCAGTGGTAGCACCTAAAAAAACCACGGTGCCATCCTCTACATGTGGCAAAAAAGCATCCTGCTGCGCTTTATTAAAACGATGCACTTCATCGACAAATAAAATAGTCCGTCGCTGCTCTTGCTGTTGAATTTGCTTCGCAGCCGCCACGGCTGCACGAATATCTTTAACTCCTGCCAATACCGCCGATATTGGCATAAATTCAGCATTAGAATGCTTGGCAATCATCCGCGCCAAAGTAGTCTTACCAGTTCCAGGAGGTCCCCAAAATATCATAGAGTGCAGGCGACCTGAATTAATCGCCTCATATAATGGTTTACCTGGCTGTAATAAATGCTTTTGCCCTACGTAATCCTCTAAGGACTCTGGGCGCATCAAATCTGCTAAAGGTTTTGTTTGCAAGTGCTTGCCTCAATTACCCTTCAAAGACATCGGTACCAGGTGGTGCAACAAACTCAAATAAACTCGGGTCTAATGTCTTAGGTGTTCTAACATTAGAAAAAATAATCTGCGTTAATTGCCCAAAGTTATCACTCAACTCCATGCCATAAAGCACATCATTTTTTAAGCCCACCATAATATATTTAAAGCTACTATCCACATTTTTGGGTATTAATTTTAACCACAGTAATTCGCCTTTTTTACTTTGGCCAACAATAGTATATTTTTCTTTTAAATCAATACTACCACTTAATAATAGTGCAGGTGTATCCCCAATAGACTGGTCAATTTTTTTAATAATAACCTGTTCTAAATCAGCATCATAAAACCAGACCTTACCCTCTTTGGACACTATTTCTTGCGCATAAGGTTTATAATAATTCCAACGAAATTTACCAGGCTGCTGCAAATAAAAAGTCCCTTGACTGCTTTGCATCACACTTCCCGACTCACTCAAGGAATTTTGCACAAATTCTGCCTGAATATTTTTAGCCTTAGCAATAAAGTTTTCCAACTGTTGTACTGCTGCCGGTTCAGCCTGCGCCACTAGTGCACATAGCAACATTGCTAATCCCAGTATTTTTTTCATTAAAACGTTTCCTCAATAAAATCATTTAGCCATGTTTTGGCTTTATTGACAGTAGATGACACACAAGGTGCATCTTCAATCGGTTCTGAGCCGCGCACAAACGGATAGCGCACTGCACCAGCACATAACTCATTCGCTTTTAAGCCAGTTTCGGTATCAATCCATACTGTTTGTACTGCATCAGGCATAGATAAAAATACTGGCTGCTTAGCCACTTTATGCATTAAATTAGACCACAACCTTAATGCACCACTAGACCCCGTCACTCCAGTGGATTTATTATCATCACGCCCTACCCAAAATACCGCCAAATAATCGCCTGTATACCCCGCAAACCAACTATCTTTTAAGTCATTGGTCGTTCCTGTTTTACCTGCCACGCGTAAACTTTTAGGTAGTTGCCAATAAGCAGAACGCCCCGTCCCTTCCAACATCACTTCTTGCAAAATCCTGTTGGTCAAATAAGTTGCCGCTGGATCCAGCTCTTGTTTTAACGCATACGGATAGCGCTGCAACATTTGTCCCTGTTGATCCATGACCACACTAATGGAACGCAAAGGCATTGCAAAACCATCCCCAGCCAGAGTTTGATACATTTGGGTCACTTCAAAAGGTGTCATGGGTAACGCCCCTAATAGCATGGATGGATATAAGTTAATCGGCCGGGTAACACCCGTTGCGCGTAAGGTTTTAGCAATTCTGCCCACACCAATATCCATGCCCATACGCACGGTAGCCAAATTATAGGAGTGTGCCAAAGCCCTATGCAAAGGCACATCACCGTGTTCTTTACGGTCATAATTATTCGGCTGCCACACTTGGCCGTTTTCCATTTTAACTTTTATCGTCGCATCACTGATCGGCGTAATAAAAGTATACCTTTGTGGATACTCTAAAGCCGTTAAATACACAATGGGCTTAATTAATGAACCAATGGGGCGCAATGCATTTAATGCACGATTAAAACCCACACCTTGACTATCCCTCCCCCCAGCCAAAGCCACAATTTCCCCGGTATCACGTCGAGTCACAATAGCGGCTGCTTCTAATTGCTTAGATTTTTTATTCTGTTCAATTTTAGCCAATTGTTGTTTGATACTGCTATTCAACGCATCCTGCACCCGAGTATCTAGGGTGGTAAAGATACTCAAGCCCTCTGAGGTCAAATCCGCTTCATCATACTCCAGTTTTAATTGCCGTTTAATCAAGTCAATAAAGGCAGGATAACGATTGGCAGGGCGATGCACAAAAGGCACCACATTAATGGCTGTTTTAGTGGCCTTTTGCGCCTCTGCCTCTGAAATATCATTATGCGCCAACATTTCTGCCAACACTAAGTTACGCCGTTTTAAGGCACGCGCCGGTTTTCTGCGCAGATCATAATAACTCGGCCCTCTAATCAATGCCACTAAGGCAGTCACTTGATGTAAAGGGAGTTTATTTAATGGCCGCGAAAAATAAAACTCGCTGGCCAAACCAAAACCATGAATCGCATGCGCGCCATCTTGGCCCAGATAAACCTCGTTCAAATAAGCTTCTAAAATTTCATCTTTACTAAAACGCAGTTCTAAAATCAAAGCCATCAACGCTTCATTAATTTTACGCCGTAAGCTACGCTCTGATGTTAAATAAAAGTTTTTAACTAACTGCTGAGTAATGGTACTACCACCCTGCACAAAGCCACCCGCTTTTAAATTCACCCACATAGCACGCGCGATGCCTTTAAAAGAAATACCAATATGCTGATAAAAATCACGGTCTTCAGTAGCCAGCAAACCCTGTATCAAAGTTTGGGGGACTTCATCAAGCTTCACTAGCACACGATCTTCTTTATGTGCAGGGTAAAAACTGCCTATTTGTACTGGCTCCAAACGCACAATCGCTAATTCACGCTGCGTTTGCATATCGGTAATTTTACGAATCTCAGTCCCCGAAAAAGCCACGCGCAGATGTTGCACCTGTTCAGTATTATCCCAAAAGGTAAACTCACGTGTTTTTAAAGTAATGTGCCGCGCTTTTTTATCATACGTTGCTTGTGAAGACAGCTTACGATCAGGACGATAATGCAACTCTTGCAATAAACCCGCAAATTGGCCAACATTCATCGATAAGCCTGCATAAATTTCAACAGGGCTAGCATAAACGCGTGCTGGAATAGCCCAGCGCTTACCTGCAAATTGTTTTCTGACCGTGTAATCCAAATAGCCTAGATAACAAAAAAATACAAAAGCTAACGTGGCAACACTCACCAAGACAGGCTTTTTAATATGTCGCCAGAAACGCTTAAGCCAAGACTGCTTGGGCTTCGCTTTTGGCTTGCGTTTCCTTGGTTTACTCACCTTACTTGCTTTTTTTGCAACGGCCATGGACTACTCAACACCCATTAACTGTTCTACCCGCTGATACCCACGCGGTAACATCTGTCCACGTTTAGCTCTTACCCCCAGATAATCAGCAATATCATTCTTTTTCAAGGTCAAAGTACGTTTACCAGATACTAGCTTTAATGCCGTACCTTCAGCAAAAACAGCAACAGCAACCACTTTATCAGTGCCTGCTTTTAAATCTGCAGGCGTAATTTGAATCAACTTATTACCTTTACCACGCGCCAAAGCAGGCAAAGCTGCGGCGGAAAAAACCAATAAACGCCCTTGTAAGGTGACGACAGCAATTAAATCACTAGACTGACTCACTTTAACGGGTGCAAGCAACTGAGCGCCTTTTGACAAAGTCACCACGGCTTTACCCGCTTTATTTTTGGAAGCCAACTCCTTTTGTTGCACTCTAAAACCATAACCCGCATCACTCGCCATTAATAAAACATCATCATCTTGACCAGACCATAAATGGGTAAAAACAGACCCTGCTGGTGGATTTAAACGCCCAGTTAATGGCTCACCTTGACTACGCGCCGAGGGTAAATCGTGTGTTGAGGTCACATAAGCACGCCCAGTAGAATCAAAGACAAAAACAGGCTGTGTGGTTCTGCCTAACACGGCATCTAAATAAGCATCACCCGAACGGTAATTTAAGGTTTGTGCTTCAATGTCATGCCCTTTTGCTGCCCGTATCCAGCCCTTCTGCGATAGAACAATGGTCACAGGCTCATTGGCAATTAATGCGGTTGCACTTAAAGCTTTTGCTACACCACGCTCCACAATAATAGAACGACGCTCATCACCATATTTATCGGCATCATGTAAAATTTCTTTTCTGATTAAACGGTTTAACAAACGCGCTGAACCTAAGGTTTTTTGTAAACCATCACGTTCTTTTGCCAACTCAGCTTGTTCAGCTTTGATCGCCACCTCTTCTAGCTTAGCTAAATGGCGTAATTTTAAGTCTAAAACAGCCTCCGCTTGAATATCACTAATACCAAAGCGCTCCATTAAAACGGGTTTAGGCTTATCTTCACTGCGGATAATGGCAATCACTGCATCAATATTTAAAAAGGCAACTAATAAACCTTCCAAAATATGTAAACGTGCCAATATTTTATCTAAACGATATTGCAAACGCCTACGCACTGTCTCGGTACGAAAGCTCAGCCATTCAACTAATATTTCACGCAAACCTTTCACTTGAGGCCTGCCATTCAGGCCAATCATATTCAGGTTAACACGGAAGCTTTTTTCCAAATCAGTGGTTGCAAACAAGTGCGACATAATCGCCTCAACATCTGCACGCTTTGACCTTGGCATAATCAGCAGCCGAGTTGGGTTTTCATGATCAGATTCATCACGTAAATCCTCAATCATCGGCAACTTTTTTGCCTGCATTTGAGCAGCTATCTGCTCCAGTAATTTAGCGCCAGACACTTGATGTGGCAAAGCCGTTATCACAATATTATGTTCTTCCAATTCATATTTAGCACGCATGCGAATAGAGCCAGTACCATTAATATAAATTTTTTGAATATCGTCACGGCTGCTGGTTATTTCTGCATCCGTTGGATAATCAGGGCCTTGAATAAACTTAAACAAATCATCCAAACTTGCATCGGGGGTATCTAATAAGTGCACACAAGCATTCGCGACTTCCCGTAAATTATGCGGTGGAATATCAGTCGCCATACCGACCGCAATCCCCATGGTGCCATTCAACAATATATTAGGTAACCGCGCGGGCAATAACTCAGGTTCTTTTAAAGTACCATCAAAATTATCCTTCCAATTAACCGTACCCTGCCCTAATTCACTCAACAAGGTTTGCGCATAAGCCGTTAAACGTGATTCGGTATAACGCATTGCCGCAAAGGACTTAGGATCATCAGGAGAACCCCAGTTACCTTGCCCATCAACCAAAGGATAACGATAAGAAAAAGGCTGCGCCATTAACACCATCGCCTCATAGCAAGCAGTATCGCCATGTGGGTGATATTTACCGAGCACATCACCCACCGTCCGTGCCGATTTTTTATGCTTGGAGAGCGCACTTAAGCCTAACTCTGACATCGCATAAATAATACGCCGTTGTACTGGCTTCAAGCCATCACCAATATGAGGCAAAGCACGATCTAAAATAACGTACATGGAATAATCCAAGTAGGCTTTTTCGGTAAAATCCTTTAGTGGTAACTGCTCAAAATTATCCTGAATGCCCATTTAATATTTAAATCGTCGTGTTGTTATTAGAAAGAAAGCTATATTAGCCTATAGTCTATACTTATCAAAATGTTAATCTTAGCTAACTGTAAACAAGGGACTAGTAAAGATGAATAAACCGGCATATTTAATTCTGAAAAAATGTTAAGAACACCTCATTTTCAGATTATAAACTTGCTTCCTTAATAGCGATACTTCAAAATGAAAAGCACATTTATTTTATAAACTAAAAATCATTACAAACAAGTCAGCTCTATATTTTTTCCACTCGGTAAAGTTAGTTATCGTAAAAAATATTTTAGTTTATGCAAAACCTGACGATACAAAACATAATGAAAAATAAAAGGTAAATACAATGAATTGGAATTCGGTTGGCGTGAAAGTTATCTTTAGCACTCTTATTTTTTTAATCATTATAACAACGAGTGCCTTGTTAGTATTATATCAAACAGAAAAGCAAAAAATTATCTCTATAAAAGCTGAGCAAGCCAAAAACCTACTGCTTATTGCCGAGTCAGTACGTCATAATATGATAATGAAATGGACTAATGGCATATTTACCGTTGAACAATTAAATACCTACAATAAAATCAGTAACCCACAGGAACGCCTTACCAAAATTTTAGCCATTATCCCAGTAGCAACGTCTTGGGAGGTTGTGCAAGCTAAAGCTAAAGAAGGAAACTTCAGTTTTAAAGCCCCTAATATCAACGCCCGAAACCCTAAAAATGAAGCCAATACTAAAGAAAAAGAGGCCTTAAACTACTTCCGACAAAACCCGCATGAAATAGATTACAGCTATATTGACGAGCAGACTGATACATTACATTACTTTAGACCAGTAAAATTAAGCGCCCAATGTGAAATTTGTCATGGCTCACCCGATACGTCTCAGGCATTATGGGGCAACAATAAAGGTATAGACCTATTAGGCTTTAAAATGGAAGATAAACAGGCAGGTGATTTACACGGTGCCTTTGAAATCATTACCCCCTTAAAGACCTCATACGAACAGCTAGCCCAATCTATGCTAATAAAGATAGGCGTGGCCATAGCCGCACTTATTCTACTGATGATAGGCTTATATTTCCTTATTATCAAAGTCTTCATTTCTCCATTGACTGATCTAGCACTAAAACTTCAAGATATTGCCAGTGGTGATGGCGATTTAACAGCCCGCATCAACATCGAAGGAAAATCGGAGTTTGCTTGGCTTGCCGGCAGTTTTAATGGTTTTGTAAAGAAAATTGCTAAAACAATTTATAAAATCAACCAGATTAGTGAACAACTTGCAGCATCTGCACACCAATTAGCAGAAATCACTCAAACAACCGAGCAGGCGGTACAACAACAACAAGTTGCCACAACTCAAGTTGCCAATGCCATGTCCGAAATGTCATCTACAGTCAACAATGTTTCCAGCAACGCCTTAAATGCTTCTGATGCAGCCGAATCTGCCAATAGTGAAGCTATTGCAGGCAGCCAAATTGTTGAACAAGCCGTCTCTGCCATCAACTCATTAGCATCTGAAGTTGAAAGTGCCGCCACGGTTATTCATGAACTAGAGTCAGACAGTGAAAGCATCGGTGAAGTGCTAGGTGTCATTCAAGGTATTGCAGAGCAAACCAACTTGCTCGCCCTTAATGCAGCTATTGAAGCAGCCCGAGCAGGTGAACAGGGTCGTGGCTTTGCGGTAGTGGCGGATGAAGTGAGAACACTTGCCAGCCGCACCCAAAACTCGACTGAAGAAATTCGTCAAACGATAGAACGCCTACAAGGTCGTGCTAAAACGGCTGCTCAAGTCATGCAACAAGGACGAGCTCAAGCAAGCGCTAGTGTTGAACAGGCAGCTTCCGCAGGTGATGCATTAAAACGTATTAATGAAAAGATTGATATGATCAGCAATATGAATTCACAGATTGCAACAGCCTCCGAACAACAAAGTGCGGTCACTGCTGAAATACAACAAAATATTAATAATATTAGTGATATTTCTGTTCAAACAGCTGATGGTGCCAGTGCAACCTCTCACTCCAGTCAACAATTAATGGACCTTGCCGACCAATTACGTTCAGCTGTGCAGCAATTTAAAATTTAACCAACAAGCAATACCTTCGCCAATTTTTCATTTTGGTGAAGGTATTGTTAAGAGGGCTTCTTTTTATATAAAAAATATTGGGTTAGCTTCAGAAACACCCCCCACGGGCGTGGGGAATACGATAAACAGTCTTTTGATCTGCAACGATAATCCAGAAACACCCCCGCGGGCGTGGGGAATACTGAACATCACCCCCTTCTCCAATCATATCAACAGAAACACCCCCACGGGCGTGGGGAATACTATGCGTACCTTTTTGTGTAATGCGATGACTGAGAAACACCCCCACGGGCGTGGGGAATACTATTCTTGTGGACTCCTAACCATAGTAGAAACTGAAACACCCCCA
>CAZXJK010000064.1:0-11762 GCA_964640895.1 uncultured Methylomonas sp. | reverse complement strand
AACTTAGTATACCTAAATCATAATATTGGGTAGGATCATTTGTTTAAGATCCCTATGTTAGATAATTTGTCTTTAATACTTGATAAAGCAGCTGCGCATGCAGAAGCAAAGAAAATAGACCCTAGCATTTTTGTGAATGGACGACTGTCGCCCGACATGTTTCCGCTGAGTCGCCAAGTGCAAATTGCGACGGATATGATTAAGGGTTGTACTGCCCGATTGGCAGGTATTGAGGTACCCAGTTACGCAGATAATGAAACTACATTTTCTGAGTTGCAAGAACGTATCAGGAAAACCAAAACATTTTTACAGAGTGTCAGCGCAGAGCAAATTGATGGTAGTGAAGCTCGGCAGATTACAGTCAAGTTTGGTAGCAGGGAGCTCAGTTTTTTAGGTCAAGCTTACTTGTTTGATTTTGTGATACCCAATTACCATTTTCATCTCACTACGACTTACTCTATTTTGCGACATTATGGTGTGGCAATAGGCAAAAAGGATTACACAGGGAAATATTCAACTGTAGCTGTTAATGCTAGCAATCCGTAGTGCTGAGTTGAATTTATGGCTACCAGTTTAAGACGGGACAAAGACCTACAAAATATTAGGCAGGAGTACAATAGCTAAAGCTATTTCACTCCTGTTATAGATGTCCCGTCTTAAATTGGTAGCCATGGCTGGCCATGATTTTTGCCGCACGTTCAATGGGGCCTGTTTGTTGAAAGATTTCTGAATAAAACAAAATAGCGGGATATTGTCCTTCGCCCACAGGACGATGGATATAAGTACGCATGACTCCAGTGGGTGTATCAAGGTCGGTAATATGGCTTTGTATGTTCATAATAGGTTCTCTTAATTAACTTTTAACTTATTTATATGGAGGTCATATAAAACAAGAGCTATTGTACAACGATTCATATTATGGCATGTGCCGGGAACTTACAATTCTGGCATTTTTACAGGCACTTCTTGCTCTTTCTGCTGGTGGTTAAATATAAAAATTCCCAATATCTTTTGGGTTGCGTATAAAGTGATATTTACCTGATTATTTATTGATAAAAGTATCGCCCTATTCGTGCATTACAAATGCGAATTCAATAATATCCAAGTCTGGCTTGCTTTTTGACTGCATGCTTTCGGATATTATTGAAACCTCATCCCTTTAGGTGATTCCTTTATTAAGATTATCAAAACAATAGCTTACAAAAATAAAATGCAGTTCAGGGTAATCGGTTTATATGGGATTGTAAAAAATATAAGCGGTTATATTTGTATATTGTTTGCCTTTATCTGGTGTAAATAGGGTCTACTGTTTGCAAAAAATTTAGGCATTTAATTTTTGAACTTGCGGTTAAAAAAACACTTGCACTGATAATGAAAAGACTGCATTCTCATCAATAGACTACGTATCCGTGACGATGCGAAGTATAGTAAAGAGCTTGGTCTTTGTGTTTACTCCGCAAAGGCTATTTTTTTGTGCAGTGACGCTGTGAGGTTTTTAAATGAATGCTCAGTTATTAGTTAATCAAGTTGAATCACTTTTTTCTTTGCCGGAAGTTGCTTACAATTATCATCTGATGAAATACAAAGCTGTGTTGATGATGCCTTTATGCAGTCGCTTGATATTTTGTTGGCTATTAATCCAGAAGCGGCTAGTATTTTTTAATTGTTAATATTCTCTTCTTCTTTGTTTTTTCAAGTTGCTCCTTTGACATCCTTGATTATTTTAGGTATTAGCTAAATAATTCGGAATGAGAGCCGCAACGCACCAAAATTAATTCATTGGTTTCTTTGTCTATATCCCATATCAGTAAGAAATTGGGTTGAATATGACACTCTTGGTGTGGTTTCCAGTTACCAGTTAAAGCATGAGGCTTAAATTGAGATGGGAGCGAGATGTTTTGCGTTAGATAGTCCTTAATCAATAATTTGAGTAAAGCTGTATTTTTGTTCGGGTCGCGATCTGCTTTTTTCAGGTCTTTTTTGAACTGGCTCTTTACTCTAATGCTGAGAGTCACTAAGTATCTCATCAAATAATGCATCTGCAGATTCGTAGCTTGTCGGAGTTGGTTCTGCAGTCATGGCTTTTAATGTAGTGGTGTTGGGCATTTTTAGTTCAATAGGGAATTCTTGGCGTAGTGATACCTGGGTAAGAAAAAGACGAATGGCCTCGGTCATACTCATGCCTAGGCTATTTAAAACTTGTTCTGCACTGTGTTTTAATTCTGGTTCAACTCTTGCGCGAACCACTTCATTTTTTACTTGGGGCATCGTGTTTTTGGATGGTTAATTAAGGTAGGTAGGTATTTAGTGTAGCACGAATAAGCTGTGTAAGTGTAAAGTGGTTAGGTGTGTAGCAATTACAGTACTACCTGATTTTGTGGTAAACCATAAGCACCTGTTTTTGTAGTGGTATCAATAATAAATACCCCTTTAGTTTGAACAGGAGTAAACCACAAGCATCTACAATACCAGTGTGCTGTAAAATTAATTCAACCTTGGTGTTACACCAGTATCAACACAATAACAATTAACAAAATAAAAGAAACACTTTTCCAAAAAACCACAGGGTCACGGTCTATTAAGGGTGGACGCGTTTTATTGATAAACTCTTTATTTGGATGACGCAGATCATAGATAAACTCGGATATTTCCTGATAGCGTTTATAGGGTTCGGGGAGTAGTGCTTTTCTGAGTGCTTCATCAATCCAGAGGGGAATGCCGCTGTCTTCAGGGATAGTGGTATATTTTAGTTTCTTTTGTGCTGCTTTGGTTGTGGCTTTGGCTACTTGAGTGCCATAAGGTAGTTTGCTGGTCAGCATTTGATAGGTAATAACACCTAAAGAAAACAGGTCTGAGCGTGAGCTACCTAGTTCGCCAAGCATATATTCTGGTGCAGTATATTGTGCTGTCCCAAGTAGATTGGCATGTTCAATAGGGCTATTGATTTCTTCAATGCCCGCGACTTTGGTAGCACCAAAGTCGATTATCTTTACTGTACCTGTGCTATCAATCATGATATTTTCAGGTCTTAGATCTTGATGTAGCATTTCCAAACGATGAAAAGCACGTAACCCTTTAGCAATTTGTTCAACAATCTCTCGGACGGTTTCTAAATCAGGATTAGGGTTATCGATCATCCATTGGGTTAATGTCTGGCCTTCAATAAATTCGGTAACAATATATAGAAAGTTGCGTTTACGTGTTTGGGGGCATGGCTTTAAGACATGCGGACTGCTTATACGGCGTGCGATCCATTCCTCCATGAGAAATCTTTCTAAGTAAGCAGGGTCGCCTTGTAAGTCAATCGAGGGTGTTTTGATGACGACTTGTCGGTCGCTGTCAATATCAACCGTTAGGTAAACGTGACTACGGCTACTGGCGTGTAATTTTCTGAGAATTTTATAGCCATCAAAAACGGCTCTTGCTTCTAGTATTGGCGGGAAGGGCAGTTCGGTTAGTTGTTGATAAACTTCATCGGCATCCTGCTTAGGGAGGTCATCTATGTGGATAATCTGTACAGTAAGATTATCATCACTATTTTGTTGGTAAGCGTGTTCGGCAATAATTTTAGCCGCATTATCTAGGTCATGACCGTGAGCATTAATCGTATCAATCATAAAGTTTGCAGTCACAAACTCGTAAATGCCATCGGTGGTTAATAGGAAAATATCACCTTGTTCCACAGAAAGTATTTTATAGTCCAGTTCAAGGCGTTCATGCATGCCCATGGCACGACTGAGATGGCTTTTATCTTCTGAAACCCAGAGGCGATGATCTTTGGTTAATTGTTCTAGGTTATGATCACGCAAGCGGTAAATTCGGGTATCACCAAGATGAAAAATATGTGCCGTGTTTGATTTGATAATCATGGCACTCAAGGTACAGACATAGCCGCGATCTTTGTTGAACCGGTGTTGGCCTTGCTGGGTTTGTGAATACAACCAAGAGTTGGTAGCACTGAGTACCTGATGAGCTGATTTTTTCACCGACCAGGCTTCTGAGGTACAAAAATAGTCCTCTAAAAAACCGGTAACGGTAGCTTGGCTGGCGACCTGTCCCACATCGCTACTACTGATGCCGTCAGCTAAAGCAATGGCAATGCCTTTTGAGGTGAGCTGCGGTTCTTCTGGTATGGATGCGCCGTGGAAATCTTGGTTGATTTTTTTGCGACCTTTATCGGAATATTGTCCTACAGATACTTTTAATTGGCTGGGCATGCAGTAGAACCTTTGTGTGAGTATTACGAAGTATATAATGCAGTATTTTTGTAGGTTGGATGAGCTTATCAAGCGTAGCACAGATAACGTTATCCGACATGATAGGGCTCTGATATGTCGGATAACGTTTTTTAATGCTACGCAATAAAAAAGCTAACCCAACCTACGGTTTTAATTTTTTTATAATATTGACTATTACAAATTCAAGCTATAAATGTGGCTTTATTTTAAATTACGTTCCGGATTTGTTTTAATATGAGTGTAGTACAGCGGTAAGCCAACAAATACAAAACCACCGACCATATTGCCCAATGCAGTGGGAAGTTCATTCCAGATGATATAATCCATGACCGTAAAGCCACCGCCCATAATCATTGAGAATGGAAACAAGAACATATTAACAATTGAATGCTCAAAACCCATATAGAAGAACAGCATAATAGGCATCCACATGGCCATCATTTTTCCTGTTGCAGAAGTAGAAATCATCGCGCCAACAACCCCCATTGATACCATCCAGTTACACAACATGCCACGAATAAAAATGGTTATCCAGCCGCCAACACCATGTATTTTATAGCCTAAGGTTCTCGCTTCACCAATTTTCCCCACCTTTTCGGCAATAATGCCACCATCAGTGTTATAGCCTACCGTTAAAATAAAAGACATCATAAAAGCAACCACTAATGCACCCGCAAAGTTGCCCAAGAATACTAGACCCCAGTTACGCAGTATTTGGTTTATTGTGACACCAGGTCTTTTGTCTAGCCAAGCAAGAGGTACCAGCGTAAAAACACCCGTTAACAAGTCAAATTTCATTAGGTATAACATAATGAAGCCAACGGGGAACAACACCGCACCTAATAAAGGTGAGCCTGTTTTGACTGACACGGTAATGGCAAAGATGGCAGCCAGTGCTAGAGTTGCGCCCGCCATAAAAGCACGAATCAAGGTGTCTTTGGTTGACATGTAAACTTTGGCTTCGCCAGCGTCAACCATTTTGGTAACAAATTCGGTGGGTTCTAAATAAGACATTATTATCTCTCTTTGCAGATGGGTTAGAGTTAAGGGAGTTGATGTTAATTTTTTATATAACTTAATAATAAAGCAAAAACTATTCCAAAAAAATAAAACGTGTCTATTTTTCGATATTTTTATTTTATTTACAATTATTTCGGTGTGTTATATTTATTTTATATTTTTTGGAAAAACTATGCTTATTTATAATGCACAAAGTTGGTATGGTGATTTTGAGGTTTTGCGCTATATTGGTGCGGTGGCGTTGGTGCGTCAAACTGGCTATTGACTTAATGCAGGGCTTTAGCCTGATGATATGAATAACTGCTTGTTATAAAAAGCAAAAAATATGGATTGCAAAAGGCATACAATGTGCTAAATTGTAATCATGATGAATAAAATGTTTAGTAAAGAAGAGGATGAATGGGTTTCCGTGTCTAATTCATCAGATATTGAACAATATAAAATTGCAGCAAAAAATACTTTCAAAAAAATAAGAGGGTAAATATTAGAATTTCAGCGATGGATCTTGAACTGTTGCAAGAAAGAGCTTTAATTGAAGGTTTACCTTATCAAACATTGATGTCTAGTGTTTTACACAAATATGTAACAGGACGTTTAGCAGATAAAAATGTATAGCTTAGTAATAGCAGGTCTTCCTCCAGGTCTCCTCCGCAACACCTTGGTGTAAGGGGGATTTTGCTCTGTATCAGAAAAATTTTAACCTAACCTTGCTAACTCACTGCAAGCTTAGGTTAATAACTCGAAAACAAATACTACGATTCCGGAATAAAAAGCTTACCTTCAGCGGCGATAACCGCTTCACCACCTACCCGAATGGTTAAGGTATTTTCGCCTTTATGATCCATTTCCATATTTAAAACACTACGACGCACGTTTTCATTACCACGCTCTACTGCAAAGGTATAAGTCCCTTTTTGCATATGATCAAAAGAACATAAAAAGGCAGCTAAGGTCGGGATGGCAGAACCAACAGGTGGATCGTCATGTATACTAATATTCGGCCCTACCAAACGGACTGCAAAGTCAGAATCTTGTGTGGGTGTTTTTGGTGACACCAATAGAATTTCTTGTGCTGCTGTTTGTGGCGCAATAGATTGGCTCCAAGCTGCAAAGTCAAATTTGGCATCACGCACCGTTTCAAAATAAAAAGTTGGCACAACCAAGTAAGGCACGCCACAAGAAACTAAGCGTGCTGAATACTTCTTATTATCAATATAAGCCGGGTCTATTCCTAAAAAGCTACCTAGTTCTGCTTCAGTTGGGGTGAAGTAGTCAACAATAGGCGAGACTGTACGTGTGTATTGGATAAAGCTGGGTTTGCCGTCGACAGTGCTGATATTGGCTTGCACTTCCCCTGAATTTTGTTGAAAAATGACAGGCGTATAGTTGTTTTTTAGTGCTAATTGATTGCTGGAAGCTAATACAAAGGCTGCTGCAATAATGGGGTGACCCGCCACATCAATTTCACCCATAGGTGAGAAAATCTGCATGCGAAAATGATTTTCAGTATCCGCGGTTTTAGATAAAAAAACGGTTTCGGTTAAATTTAATTCACGCGCAACCAGAGCCATTTGTTGCTTGTTTAAACCCTCTGCTTCAGGAACAACAGCAACTTGTGCGCCATTGAATACCTTGTTGGTAAAAACATCGGCAATATAATATGTGTAACTCATGGTGTTATCCTTCTGTACTAATTTTGACGCGATCATTTTCTATGCGAATCGCATAGGTAGAATTTTTAACGGTTTCATCCTCAAAACATTGCCCTGTTTTTAAGCTGAAATGTTGTTTATATAAAGGAGAGGATACCATAGGCTCGCCTTTAATATCACCAATCAGCCCCCGTGACAATACGTGTACTTTGCCAAAAGGGTCGTAGTTGTCAATCGCATAGATGGCATTGTCTTTTGGCATATAAAAGATGGCAATTTGTTTGCCTTCAACTAATGCACAGACACCAGAATCTGCTTGTAAGTCGGTCACTGCACAAATATCAATCCATGTACTCATGACATTTCCTCCACTAAAGCAAAGTGCTGGCGTTCATCTTCATTAGCCGGACGGATTTGACCGCGCTCCTCAACAAATACCACGTTTGCATCAATTTCGTCGCTGTTTACAAAATGACGGAAACGTTTTAGCTTTTCTTCATCTTCGATAGTGGTTTTCCACTCACATTGATAAGTATCCACTACATTTTGCATATGGTCTTCTAATGACGCACAAATATCTAATTTGTCATCAATAACAACTGATTTCAAATAGTCTAAACCACCTTCCATATTTTCCATCCAGACTGAAGTCCGCTGTAAACGATCAGCGGTACGTACATAGAAAATCAGGACACGGTCGATATATTTTATCAGTGTTTCTTTATCTAAATCAGTGGCAAATAAATCCGCATGGCGTGGTTTCATGCCGCCATTACCACAGACATATAAGTTCCAGCCGCCTTCTGTGGCGATCACACCAATATCTTTACTTTGTGCTTCAGCACACTCACGTGTACAGCCTGAAACGGCAAACTTAATTTTGTGTGGTGCGCGTAAACCTTTATAACGATTTTCTAATTCAACCGCCAAGCCAACACTGTCATCAACACCAAAACGACACCAAGTGCTACCAACACAAGACTTAACTGTACGTAATGATTTACCGTAAGCATGACCGGATTCAAAGCCTGCATCAATCAGTTCTTTCCAGATAGGGGGTAGTTGATCCACGCGCGCACCGAACAAATCAATTCGTTGCCCACCGGTTACCTTCGTATACAGATTGTATTTTTTGGCAATTTGACCAATGGCAATCAAACCGTCTGGGGTTACTTCACCACCCGTCATACGGGGGACGACCGAGTAGGTGCCATTTTTTTGCATATTAGCTAAAAAGGTGTCATTGGTATCTTGAACGCTAAGCTGACCTTGCGCAAGCACGTATTCATTCCAGTAAGACGCTAAAATTGAACCAATTGCTTGTCGACATATTTCACAACCGCGACCTTTACCGTGCTGTTCTAATAAATGATCAAAGGTTTTGATTTTTTCAACCATAATCAGGTTGTAGAGATCTTGACGGGTATAAGCAAAATGCTCACAAATGTCCGTATTGACTTCAAAGCCTGATTTTTCTAATTCACAATCCAACACTGATTTTAGTAGGGCTGAACAACCACCACAGCCTGTTGCTGCTTTGGTGGCATCTTTTAAGGCTGGTATAGTGTGACAGCCATTTTCAACTGCCGAGCAGATTTGGCCTTTAGTGACATCAAAACAAGAACAAATTTGTGCTGAATCGGGTAGGGCATCCGGCCCTAAACCAACGGACTCATCAGAACGAGCAGGTAAGATCAGGCTATCCGGATTTTCAGGTAATTCGATACCATTTAGATAGTACTGTGATAAGGTGCCATAACCGGAAGCATCACCCACCATGACCGCACCCAGTAATTTCTTTTTATCGGCACTAACAATTAAACTTTTGTAAATTTCATCCGCACCATTTTGGTAGGTGTAGACCAAAGAGCCTGCTGTTTTAGCATGGGCATCACCAATACTCGCAACATCTACACCGTTTAATTTGAGTTTGGTGCTCATGTCGGCACCGGTGAAACTGGCAGCTTGTCCCTGTAAATCAGCAACAACCGTACGAGCCATTTGATAGCCAGGGGCTACTAAGCCAAAGGTTTCGCCTTTCCAGACAGCACACTCGCCAATGGCATAAATATCAGGATCAGAAGTAATACATTGGTCATTAATAACAATTCCGCCACGTGCGCCGACTTCAATGCCACTTTTACGGGCAATTTCATCACGAGGGCGAATGCCTGTTGAAAATAAAATAATATCTGTTTCCAGGTCAGTGCCATCAGCAAACAGCATTTTGTGTTTACATTCAGTGCCATCAACAATTTTTTGGGTGTTTTTGCTGGGTAATACAGAAATATCCAAGGCTTCAATTTTTCTGGCAAGCATCTCCGCACCGCCGCCATCTAGTTGTGCCGACATTAAGCGTGGTGAAAATTGGATAACATTGGTTTTAAGGTTTAGATCTTTTAGTGCTTTAGCCGCTTCCAGCCCCAATAAGCCTCCCCCCACTACGGCACCTACTTTGGCATTTTTTGCTGCTGCGGTAAGTGCTTCTAAATCTTCAATGGTACGATAAACAAAGCAGTTTTCACGATCATGGCCTTGTACTGGTGGGACAAAAGCATAAGAGCCTGTTGCTAATACCAGCTTGTCATAGCTGATTTCTACCCCTTTAGCAGAGGTAATCAATTTACGGGTCTTATTAATAGAGACAGCTTTATCACTTAGGTGAATTTTGATGTTGTTGTCTTCAAAAAAACCTTCAGTCACCAGTGATAGGTCTTCGGCTGTTTTACCAGAAAAAAACTCGGTTAAATGGACTCTATCGTATGCTGCACGCTGTTCTTCACAGAAAGTCACAATGTTGTAATCATCTTTAATATCACTAGCAACAAGGTTTTCTAGGAAATTATGTCCCACCATGCCGTTACCGATAACAACCAATGTTTGCTTTTTGCTCATGTTATCCTCAATTGATGCGTAAATCTTATATCAGATTTAGTATGCAGGTAGTGTGCCATATTTTAAGTTGTTGTATTGCGTTATTTTAAATAGTGGTATTTATAAAATAGGTATTTTTATGCGCTATTTTGGTGCGCTATGGTTGGGTGTGGTGCATTTTTAAGTTGGCATATTGGTAGGAGGTATATTGGGGAGGCTGTGTTTATATAGTATAAAAAATAACAAGGTAGGCTGTGGGTGAGGCACGAACCCCAGCGGGTATTATTGAATTCTCGTTCCTAATGGTGCAGAGCATGTAGCAATGCAACTTTTTTGGATAAGTCTGGAGCGTTTTTAAATAAACGCGATAGCAGGAATAAAAGAAAATAGTTTTTATGTAAATTAATGAAATAGAAAAGGAAATGTCCGGTTCGTGTCGTAAACCTTGGTTTTGTAGGCTCGATCAAGGCGACTGCCATAATATAAATGGCATGCTTAATGCTTTATATTAATTATTATGATTTATCGCAATACAAATAATTTTTGTTACCTAAGGAACCTTCATGTCCTCTAATAATCTAAATTTATTAGCCCTTAGTAAACCCGAAATCA
This sequence comes from uncultured Methylomonas sp., assembly GCA_964640895.1. Classification (GTDB taxonomy): domain Bacteria; phylum Pseudomonadota; class Gammaproteobacteria; order Methylococcales; family Methylomonadaceae; genus Methyloprofundus. The sequence continues at coordinate 1,366 of CAZXJK010000064.1, read as the reverse complement.
GAACATTACATCTGACTTGGTTTGCTTTTTTTCTCAGTTTTATGGTTTGGTTTGCGCATGCGCCATTAATGGTAGTGATTCGTGATGCCATGCATCTAAGCGATCAGGAAGTTAAAGTCCTGTTAATTTTGAATATCTCCTTAACCATTCCTGCACGTATTGTTGTCGGTATGTTGGTCGATAAATATGGCCCTAAGCAGTTGTTTTCGTCAATTTTGATATTAGGCGGTTTGATTAGTATCGGCTTCGCGTTCACACAAACTTATCAGCAATTAGCGATTGTGCGCTTCTTATCAGGATTTGTGGGTGCTGGTTTTGTTGTCGGTATTCGCATGATTTCCGAATGGTTCCCTGCAAGGCAAACAGGTATTGCCCAAGGTATCTATGGTGGCTGGGGTAACTTCGGATCGGCGGGTGCTGCTCTCATATTACCATCAGTCGCAATTTATTTTGGTGCTGAAAATGGCTGGCGTTATGCGATTGGTATCACAGGTGCAGTCGCGATTGTATACGGAGTTATTTACTATTTTAGTGTATCGAACACCCCAAAAGGCTCAACTTACTTTAAGCCGAAAAAAATGGGTGCGATGGAAGTCACCAGCAAAGGTGACTTATTGCTGTATATCGTTATGAATATTCCCATCTACTTAGCTTTAAGTGTATTGACGTGGAAGTTATCTGCCATAATGCACTGGATAGACGAGTCGATTGCTTATGGCATTTATAGCTTATTGCTGGTGTTGTATATTTATCAAGTTTGGAAAATCATCCAAGTTAATAAATCACTGTTTCACATAGAAGTACCTGAATTACAACGGTACTCCTTCAAGCAAATTGCGATTCTAGATTTTTCTTATATGTTAACGTTTGGAGCCGAGCTTGCTGTGGTATCAATGCTGCCGCTTTATTATGTCGATACCTTTCATGTAGAACCTATTTTAGCGGGTGTCTTGGCGGGTATTTACCCAGTGATTAACCTATTTGCACGTCCTGCAGGAGGTTGGTTAAGTGATAAAATGGGCAGAAAACTCACTTTAGGTATTATGTTTGCTGGTGCGGCAGTCAGTTTTTCAATATTAGGGATGGTCACGGCAGATTGGGCTTTATGGTTGGTAGTATTATCAACTATTTTTGCAGGTATCTTTTCCAAAGCAGGATCGGGTGCTGTTTATGCCATGGTGCCATTAATTCAGCGTCGTATGACCGGCCAATTTGCTGGCATGGTTGGTGCTTTTGGTAATGTCGGCGGCTTAGCTTTCTTAACAGTATTCTCGTTTGTATCCACTGATATATTCTTTATGACCATTGCGGGAACAGCCGCTTTTGTATTCTTGTTGATCCTTATTTTCTTAGATGAGCCAGCAGG
>CAZXJK010000063.1:0-11833 GCA_964640895.1 uncultured Methylomonas sp. | reverse complement strand
GACAAACAAAAATCCTACCCAATATCGGACGATTATTTATTTCCAGCTCCCTTATTATATAGTATGCAGTAATATCAGGTCAGTACTCGGTAGTAACTTTATCATGCGTGAATAACCGTAGGTGCAGATTTATCTGCACGTTTCTAAAGCAACACCTACAAAAAGTTAAGTTCATTATATTTTGGAATTTACGTTGCCTTACTGCTGGTCTTTAATTGTTTCAGTAATGCAAATCCTAATAGTAATAAAAACCCCAGTGCAACAAAAACCAGCATTTTAATAATCGGAAAGCCAACCAGAAACAGAAAGGTTTGTGTGTTGTTTTTGCTGGGCTCCAATTCGTCTGAGTGCAGTGATATTTCCATAAGATAAAGCCCGCGCTTAGCGAAATCATGTTCAATTTGGGTGTTATCTGATACTTGGCTCAATGTCTTGCTAAACGCATTGTCAAAGTCAAAGAGAAGGTTCCAATAAGATTCGGTTGCTAAAAACTTCAGGTGCATAGTTTTCTGAAGATGCTGGATGACGTCTTCTTCAAAAGTAAAAATCACGGTACCAGTTTCTGGAAATAAGCGGCAATAATGTTTGCCACCGCCTATTTTTTCAGCTGCCTGAAAACCGCCTAAGCGTAATTTGGCACCTGCAATGCTAATAAAGCAGTTATCACCATGATCAACACCTGCATGGGCAAATGATGTACTGCTGTAACAAAGGTTTAAACTGATAAGGATGATAAATAGGCTAATAAAACGGTTCGGCATTTTGAGTTAGATCAATGAGGTGAATAAAAATTTTATAGAGTATTTTAACGCCTTTTTCTGTGATTATTAAAAATAAGTCAAGTCTCATGATAGAATAATTGGTTAACAAATAATATTTTGACACATTGCATGAACCCACATTTACCGCAATTACATCCCTACCCGTTTGAGAAGTTAGCGCAATTAAAACAGGGGATTACCCCACCTACTGATAAAACGCATATTGCTTTGTCGATAGGTGAGCCTAAGCATCCAACCCCCGTGCTGATTACGGATGCATTGTTAGCTAATATGGTTACTTTGGGTAATTATCCGACGACTAAAGGTTTGCCTGAATTAAGGGAGGCTATTAGTGTGTGGGTCACTAAGCGTTTTCAATTAACGGGCGCTAGTTTAAATCCTGATACGCAGGTTTTGCCTGTCAATGGTACGCGAGAAGCTTTGTTTGCTTTTGCGCAATGTATTATTGATGCAACCGATAAACCGCAAGTAGTTATGCCTAACCCGTTTTATCAAATTTATGAGGGAGCTGCATTATTAGCAGGAGCAAAGCCATATTATTTGAACACACTGGCTGAAAACCAATATTTACCTGATTTTTCTACAGTACCCGCAGAAGTATGGCAACGTTGTCAGTTGTTGTATATTTGCTCGCCGGGTAACCCAGCAGGGGCTGTGATTGATCAAGCAACGCATTGTCAATTAATTGACAATGCGCTGCAATATGATTTTGTGATTGCTGCAGATGAGTGTTATAGCGAAATTTATGCTGATGAAAGCAAGCCGCCACAAGGCTTGCTACAGTCGGCTTATGCAATGGGACATACCAGTTTTAAAAATTGCGTGATTTTTCATAGCTTATCCAAGCGTTCCAATGCACCAGGTTTAAGGTCAGGCTTTGTTGCTGGTGATGCGGATATTTTGCAAAAATTTCTGCAATATCGTACCTATCATGGTAGTGCGATGCCAGTACCAACGCAACATGCCAGTATTGCTGCTTGGCAAGATGAGCAGCATGTGCAAGAAAATAGAGCGTTTTATCGAGAAAAATTTGCAGCAGTGACTAAAATATTGGCAGAAGTTTGTATGGTAAGCCAGCCGCCTGCGAGTTTTTATTTATGGCTGCAAACCAGCATTGATGAAACCGAGTTTGCGCAAAAATTATTTGCACAAGAAAATATAACTGTTTTACCTGGCAGTTTTTTATCCCGAGAAGTTGACGGAATAAATCCGGGCAAGAATCATGTGCGTATGGCTTTAGTTGTTCCTTTAGAGGAATGTGTTGAAGCTGCGCTACGAATTAAAAATTTTATTAACACTTTAGTATAAGAAAATTATGGACCAATTAGAAAAAATTATTAACCAAGCGTTTGATGATCGTGCTGACATTTCACCAACAACCGTTTCTACTGAAGTACGAGACGCAGTAAAAGAATCCATTAACTTGCTTGACTCTGGTAAAGCGCGTGTTGCAGATAAAAGCAGCGGTGAGTGGGTGGTTAACCAATGGTTAAAGAAAGCGGTTTTATTGTCGTTCAGAATTAATGAAAACCGAGTAATGGAGGGTGGAGCAAGCCGTTATTACGATAAAGTAGAAACTAAATTTGCATCGTATACACCAGAAGATTTTGCTGAAGCAGGTGTGCGCGTGGTACCTAATGCCGTTGCGCGTCATGGTTCTTATGTCGCACCGGGTGCGATTTTAATGCCTTCTTATGTCAATATCGGTGCTTATGTAGGTAGCGGCACGATGGTTGATACTTGGGTAACGGTGGGGTCTTGTGCGCAAATTGGTAAAAACGTACATTTATCAGGTGGTGTTGGTATTGGTGGCGTATTAGAGCCATTGCAAGCAGGTCCAACTATTATTGAAGATAACTGTTTTATCGGTGCGCGTTCTGAGATCGTTGAAGGTGTGGTGGTCGAAGAAGGTTCTGTTATTTCTATGGGGGTTTATATTGGTCAAAGTACTAAAATCTTTAACCGTATGACTGGTGAAATTACTTATGGTCGCGTGCCAGCGGGGTCAGTTGTCGTTTCTGGTAACTTGCCTTCTAAAGACGGTAGTCACAGTTTGTATTGTGCCGTCATCATCAAACATGTTGATGAAAAAACACGTAGCAAAACAGGCATTAATGAATTATTGCGTGATTAATAGCTTGGGTTGGGAATGAGTATTACCTGAATTCTCATCCCTTAGCTTATTTAGCGTAGCGTTATCTGGCATGCGCAGTACCCTGTCGGTTAACGTTTTTTTATGCTTTACAATAATAAGCCTCATCCACTTATATTTAATGTACTTTAATTTAAGGATATATAAATGACCGATACACTTTCCAGTAATGCCATTGTTTATGCCATTCTTGCGCTTAATAGTGAAGTTGCATTACAAAAAGAATATCTGAATTCACCTGATGTATTACCCGATGAACGTGAGAACGAAGAGGGTATTTTAGATGATTTGGAGCAGGCGTTTATGGAGTTTGTAGAGTTCTACAAAACATGCCGTAAACAAGATAAGGAATTACCTAGCATTGAAGAACTTTTGAATAGCACTTTATAAGGTATTCCGACAATGCGCTATTTTGTTTTGTTGCTTATTAATATGTTAATGCATTTAAGTCTATCCAGCTTTGCTTTAGCAATAAAAGTACAAAATAATACCTCATCAGGTGAGCTTGCGTTAACTGCAGAAGAGCGCCGGTATTTACTGGATAAGCAACAGCTCAAAATGTGTGTTGACCCTGACTGGATGCCATTTGAAAAAATAGAAAATAATCAGCATATAGGGATGAGTGCTGATTTTATGAATTTGTTTGCCAAGAAAATAGGCATTACTATTAGTTTGCAAGCAAGTGATAGCTGGATGAACTCACTCGCTATGGGCAAGCAACGGCAATGTGATTTTTTTCTTTAGTCATGAGTACGCCGCAACGTGAAACGTTTCTTAACTTTTCCGAACCTTATATTGGTTTTCCGCTGGTGTTGGCTTCGCGTTATGAACAAATTTTTATTGGTGATATTGAAAATATTCTAGATAAAAAACTCGGTATTCAAGAAGGTTATGCCTATGCTGAAATATTGCGTTTGCGTTATCCTGATATTAATTTGTTAGAGGTTGCTAACTTGCAAGATGGCTTGGATAAGGTCAGCAATAAACAGTTATTTGCCATGATTGGCTCGCTGCCCAGTATTGCCTTTATCTTACAACATAATTATATTGGTGAATTAAAGATTTCGGGTAAGTTGGATCATATTTGGCATCTTGGTATTGGGGCGCGTAATGATGAACCTTTATTGTCGACTATTTTTAATAAAGCTATTGCAAGCGTGACTCTTAAAGAGCGTAAAGCTATTACCAGTCGTTGGCTCGCAACTAAGTATGAGCTAGCGACTGATTACACTTTGTTGATGCAGGTATTGGTTGGCATAGCCGTTTTGTTTGTATTTTTTTTATACCATCATTTACAGCTGAGAAAATACAATGCTTTATTGCAAAATCTTGCGGTAACGGATGCACTCACTAAAGTGGGTAATCGTGCAAAATTGGATGAGTCACTGACTAAAATACTGTTATTGGCAGAACGTTATCAGCAATCATTTAGTATTATGTTATTAGATGTAGATCATTTTAAAGAGATTAATGATCAGTACGGACATTTAGTTGGTGATGCAGTATTGCAAGATATTGCCCAATTACTACAAGAAAATATTCGTACCGTTGATACTATTGGGCGCTGGGGAGGTGAGGAATTTTTAATTATTTGCCCTGAGCAAACAACGGCAAGCTCTTATTTGTTAGCGGAAAAATTACGCGTTTTGATTGCAGAGTATCCTTTTGCTCATATTGATAAACTAAGCTGTAGTTTTGGTGTTAGTAGTTACCAAGCAAATGATAGTAGTCACCAGTTAATTAAAAGAGCAGATATTGCGCTGTATCAGGCTAAAAAACAAGGACGAAATTGCGTGGTATTGGCTGAAACAGAATAATTTTAATTGTTTAACTTTAATAAATCCTCAATTATGTACACTTTATATGGTATTAAAAATTGCGATAGTGTGAAAAAAGCACGTTTGTGGTTAGATAAACATACGCTAGCTTATCAATTTCATGACTTTCGTGTTGATGGTCTTGACAGGGAGTTAGTACAGACCTTTATGACAAAAGGTGATTGGGAGGTATTGTTGAATAAGCGTAGTACTAGTTGGCGGCAACTGGATGATGCCCAAAAAACAGATTTAAATGCTGAAAAAGCAGCTACTTTATTGTTAGCCAACCCTACTTTGGTTAAGCGACCTGTATTAGACGCAGGTGAGAATTTTTTTATTGGCTTTAATGCGGAAACATACCAAACTTTATTATGAGCGATACTTTAGAGTTACTAAAAGAGCTAATGAGCCGTGAATCGGTTACCCCTGAAGATGCAGGGTGCCAAGAGTTATTGGCAGAACGTTTGACTATTTGTGGGTTTGACGCTGAGCAATTAGACTTTAATGACACCAAAAATTTATGGCTAAAACGTGGTGTGGCTAAACCGCTGTTTGTGTTTTTAGGTCATACTGATGTGGTTCCCACTGGGCCGTTAGAGCGTTGGGATTCACCGCCATTTGAGCCGACTATTCGTGATGGGCATCTTTATGGGCGTGGTGCAGCTGATATGAAGGGGGGTATTGCTTGTTTTGTCACAGCAGTAGAGCGTTTTGTGGCCAAGTATCCTGAGCATAACGGTACGATCGCCATGATGATTACCAGTGATGAAGAAGGTTCCGCAACGGATGGTGTGGTCAAAGTGGTAGAAATCTTAGAACAGCGCAATGAAAAAATCGACTGGTGTTTAGTGGGCGAGCCATCTAGCGATAAGAAAATTGGCGATATTATTCGAGTCGGGCGGCGTGGTTCTTTATGCGCAAAATTAGAGGTAAAAGGCATACAAGGGCATGTGGCCTATCCTGAAATAGCTAATAACCCGATTCATGCGTTTGCACCGGCTTTAAAAGCGTTGACGGAAGAAGTCTGGGATGAAGGTAATCAATTTTTTCCGCCGACGAGTTTGCAAGTTTCCAATATTAATAGCGGCACCGGTGCAGAAAATATTATTCCTGGTGAGTTGGAGTTGCAGTTTAATTTGCGTTTTTGTACTGAATTAGATGAAGCAACCATAAAACAACGTGTGCATGCTATTTTTGATCAATTTGATTTTGATTATGAGATTACGTGGCGCTTATCAGGTAATCCTTTTTTAACATCGGGTGGTGCGTTAATTGATGCGACTCATGCGGCGGTTGCGCAGGTGACAGGTTACGAAACGTTGGATGATACAGGTGGTGGCACATCTGATGGTCGCTTTATTGCTCCGACTGGTGCTGAAGTCATTGAATTAGGCCCATTAAATGCAACGATTCACAAAATTAATGAAAATGTCAATGTTGCAGATTTGGAAGTCTTGACTAAAATTTATGAGCAGATATTAATTGAGCTATTGGTTAGCAAGACATAAAAACATGCTTTGTTTTGTATCTGCCTGAGCATTTTTCGATTTTTTCACCGTAGGGTGAGCAAAAAATATTATTACGAATTTTTATGAACAAAAAGCAACTTGTCTATATTGTGGGCACATTATTGGTTTCTCCTCTAACGCAGGCGGAGACGATTGAATTTATTAATGGCGATTCATTGGATGTATTTCTGATTAAGCATACCAGCTCGACGATTACATTTTCCCATACTTCACTGGGTGAAATGACGGTCAAGAAAAGTAAGATTAGCAATATACGGGCTTTAAACCTTGAGAGTATTAAAAAAGAAATAAAAGCCACTGAAAAGAAGGTTGCGGTTGTGGTGGAATCACCTCAGCCGGAAGTCGTTGAGGGGGCGTTAGTGGCAAAAGCAATTAAAGCGGCTGAAGAGAAATCGGTGACAGTACGGAAAAGTGTCGATGTGGCTAAAGGTGAGCTTTTAGTTGCAGAAGAAAATCTAAAGGTTGCTGAAATAGAGGATGTTGATATTGCAGAAAAGGCGGTTACAGAGGCTGAAGCTAAAGTTAAAGCCACTGAAAAAGCACTAGTGATAGCGGTTGATGATATCAGTGCTGTGGAGAAAAATGCAGAAATAGCTAAGCAAGTCAGTATTGCTAATATTGATGTTGTTGCAGCTGAAGCTGGGCTTAAGGCAGCTAAGGAAAGTCATGATCAAGCTCTGGCGAACGTCAGAGATGCTAAGAAGCAGCTGAGGTATGCTGAAGAGGCTGATGCTGCTGATGATGTGATTGATGCGGCAAGCAGGAAGCTTGATATTGCTGAAGAAGGTATTAGTATAGCGGAAGAGGACATCGAAGTGGCAACCGAAAAAGTGGGTCTTGCGCAAGAGAAAGTGCAGCTTGCTAAAGGGGAAAAGGTGCCTAATGGGTTTTTAGGGACGGGGTGGTTTAAAGGCTGGGATAGCAGTTTTGATGTGGGGATAACAGGTGCATCCGGATCCACTAATAATGCGAAGTTTCGCATGGGGTTTGGTGCGCTATATGAAAATAATAGTCATCGTTGGGATTTTAAAACCTATTTTTTATATAATTCTGAAGATGACGAAGTGACTGAGCAGCGGTTAAATGCGACCTTAGTCAAGGATTGGTTTTTTAAAGATACGCCGTGGTTTGCTTTTGCATCTGTGACCTATGATATGGATGAGTTTAGAGATTGGGATCATCGAGTGCAGGTGGCGTTTGGTCCTGGTTACCAGTTTATTAAAAATGATGAATGGGAGTTTTCCGGTCGTATGGCAGGAACGGGAATTTTTGAATTTGGTAAAAAAGTTGATAACCCAAATAATTCGGATCCATTTGATGAGGATGTAGAGAGCACCTATCTTAAAACGAATATGCAGAATTTCGAATTAATGTTAGGGGCTGATTTGTCTTGGCAAATTTCCCCTAAGCAAAAATTCACCATTTCTAATTATATGTACCCTAGTATGACTGATCTAGGTGAATTTAGAAATGTGACTAAAGTTGATTGGGTGCATGATCTGGAGTTTTTTGAGGGGTTAGCAATCAAGTTTGGTATTAATAATGAGTACGACACCACAGAAACCGAAGCCAATGATTTGAGGTATAGTATGTCTGCGATGTTTAATTTTTAATGATGGAGTCTATGATATGAAACAAAATAAAGCAAAATGGCAACGTATTGCACTGGTTTGTTTGTTATCTGGGGTGACGGGGGCATGCTCAAGTTTTACCACTAAGCAGGCACTCACTGAGACGGAAGTTTGTGTGCAATTAAATGCATTAGTGGCTGATCATAGCCAAAATTTTAAGCAATTTAAACGGCAGCGATTAAGTTCTCGTTATACAGCAAACGCACAAATATGGGCTGCAGAACAGGTGTTTCCATTAGCAAAAAATTGTCAAGTGTGGGAGTGGAGCACTGGTTTGCAGACTTATATATGTCACTGGAAGTCTAAAACGGGTGAGCAGGAAGCCCGAGAAAGCTATGATCAGGGTATTGTAAGTGTACGCCAATGCCTAGATCAGAGCTGGGCAAGAGGGACTGTCGCTACTAAAAGTGGTGGTGAGCGTGCCTTTTTTATCCAAGAGCATAGTAATACTGTGATTGCAGTACGCTATTTTAAGGAAGCACGTACTATTTTAGAGAGTTGGCAAACAACTCTATCTGTAGGGGATGCCAGTAATTTAAAGGCGGGTGTACAGTAGTTTTTTAGTTGTAGATTGTTGGGGTACGACTATCTGGCGAAGTTCAGATAGCCGTACCTTGGCAGTATACTGATTATCGGTTCCAGCGATGTGCAATAAATTCAACTGCTTCCTGTATATTTAAATCACGAGTGCCACCGCCAGTACGTAAATAAAACTTAGGTGTTTTACCTTGGCTTAAAAAAACGGGTCGGGGTGATGCCAGCACAATTAAGCGGCATACATGTTTGCCGTCAACAACATGAAACAATACTTTTACAAACTGACATAAATCTGCTCCTAAATGTGTGGAAATGGCAGTAATAAGAGCTTGTTCATAGCCATCTTGGTCTTGACGCTTTAAGGATTGATAGTCTTTTTCCAGACCAATAATTTCACCATCATCAGCCACTCCAATCAATAAGGTACCGCCTGTCGAGCTATTTAAATAGCCAGCTATGGTTTTTAAAACCACAGTTTCTAAAGCACGATTAATCCTATCCTGTTCTAAATCCCAGCGAAAAGAAGATTTAAATTCTAGTAACGGACTTTCGCCCTGCATAATCAGGACATGTAGATTAACGGATAATTCATTACTTAAGCGATTAATTCTTTGTAAGCGTCGGTGTAGGGTTTCATAAATAAAGGCGATAATAAGGCCAAAGACTGCCCCCACTTGGGCAAGAAATAAAGTTTTCTTGGGGGTTTCCCCCTTTAGTGATGATAAGAGTTGGTCGATGGCATAGTTTGCTGCTGCACTAGCACTTCTTTTCAAGATATCTTTTTCTATTTCAAAGTAGAAAATAAAATCATTTATAGGGTAGAAAATTAGCACACCATTTAAAGCGCCAATAATGGCTGCAAAAAAATAAAGTTTAAAACGTTGTTGCCAGAGTGCTACCATTAATAATAAAAAGCGTTTCATCTATTGTTCCATAGGTAAGCCTGCTGCGCGCCAAGAGGTCATATGACCTTCAACGTAGCGAATATTTTCAAAACCTGCTAGATAATAAGCAAACTTAGAAATGCCAGCACGGGGGCCATGCTCGCAATATAAGTATATATTTTGTTGCTTGTCGAGATTATCTAAGGCATCACTACTAAAGGCTTGCCAGAAAGGAATGTGTTTTGCATAAGGGATGTGACCAGAGCTGTATTCCATACTTGAGCGGACATCGACGATAATGGGTTTGGCTTGCTCTGCTTGTAGTAACTCCATTAATTCAGCTGGCTTGATATGGGTTTCGCTGGAAGTGCTACAGGCTGTTACTAGTAAAGTCATTATGCTTAATAAAAATCGTTTCATTTATCCTCCGGTAGTATTCATGTGGCGCATAATAATAGGTTGTTCACTTAAGTCAAATTCGTGTTTTTCAGGTTTGATATCCATGGCATCAATCATGGCTTGTTTTAGGGTGTCGGTATCATTAGGGTGGGCGCGCATGATGGCTTTTAGGTCAATCGAATGTTCGTTACCCAAACACAGCAATAAATGACCTTCAGTCGTTAACCTGACCCGGTTGCAAGTACTGCAAAAGTTATGGCTGTGGGGTGAAATAAAACCGACTTTAGTTTGAGTGCCTTGAATGCGGTAGTAGTCTGATGGCCCGGCAGTGGTTTCGCTAATATTTTCCAAATTAAAGTGCTCGGCTAAATCTGCTCTGATTTGATCGCTAGAATAATAGGCTTCGGCGCGATCATGAGAGCTAATAATGCCAAGTGGCATTTCTTCAATAAAGCTAATATCGATGTCTGAATCCAGTGCAAATTGTACTAAATCGACTACTTCATGATGGTTGCGGTTTTTTAAAATAACAGCATTGATTTTAATGTTTTTAAAGCCGGCAGCAATGGCGGCATCGATGCCTTGCAACACTGTATTTAAGTCGCCCGTGCGAGTGAGTTCTTTAAATTTGTCTACGTTGAGGGTATCCAAGCTAATATTTAAGCGCGATACCTTGGCTTGTTGTAATTGTGTAGCCATTGTTGATAGTTGTGAGCCGTTGGTGGTCATCACTAGCTCATCAAGTAACGGCAGTGCACCTATTTTTTGTAAGAGTCCTAATGCTCCGCGGCGGATCAGGGGTTCGCCGCCAGTTATCCTGATTTTACCTACGCCCAGCTCGGTAAAGCACTTGGCGAGTAAGTAAATTTCTTCCAAGCTTAAAATTTGCTCACGAGGTAAGAAGGTCATGTCTTCCGACATGCAATAAACGCAACGAAAATCACAGCGATCAGTGATAGAGATGCGGACATAGTCAACGGTGCGACCAAAGCGGTCAACGAGTTGTTTTGCTTGTTTTGGGTGACGCATTACTTAATCATGTATCTGCTTAAGACTATAATAGAGTGCTAATTTTATCAGTTTTTAGAGCAAATTTATGATCAGCTATAAAAAAATAATTTTTATTTGGGTATTTTGTTGTTGCCAAGCTAGTTTTGCGAGTGAGAAACCTTTGATTCGCTTAGGCGCATTAGCCTTTGGTACCGTTAATTGGGAATTGGCGGCCATGCAACAGGCTCAGTTAATGGAGACCGTGCACTATCGTTTACAGGTCGTCAAGATGGCAAACCCGCAAGCCAGCAAAATTGCATTGCAATCGGGGGCGGTTGATATGATAGTTGCTGACTGGGTCTGGGTATCGCAGCAACGTGCTTTAGGGAAAGATTATACTTTTTTCCCTTATTCAAATACCACCGGGGCGTTAGTCGTTGCCCAAGATAGTGCCATAAAAACGTTACAGGATTTACGTAATAAGAAAATGGCCGTGGCGGGCGGTGAGTTAGATAAAAATAGTTTATTGTTACGCGCTTTAATGACCCAGCAAGGGCAGGCTGATGTTTTTGCAAGTATAGGGAAGGTTTACGGTGCCCCACCCTTATTAGCGCAAGAGATGCGCCATAAGCGAGTCGATGCTTTATTAACTTACTGGCACTATGCTGCACGTATGCAAGCGGATGGTTTTCGCATACTGCTGACAGGCAATGATATTTTGCAGGACTTAGGCATACAGGCGCAAGTTCCAAGTATAGGTTATGTGTTTAGTGAGCAATGGGCTCAGCAAAACCAGCAAGCCATTCAGTATTTTTTTGCAGGTACACGGCAGGTTAAAAATGACTTATGTATAAATGATGCAATCTGGCAAGGTATTAATCATTTGACGCACGCTAAAACACCGCAGGAAAACCAGTTGCTACGTAGTCGCTATTGTGATGGCAGGGTTTTGAGTTGGGGGCATAAAGAGAAGCAAGCAGCGGCTGAGATTTATCAATATTTAAAAAAAGTAAGTCATAACCGCTTAACCAAGCATGCTGATACATTAGAACCTGGTGTATTTTGGGGGCAAGGGCTATAAAAATAATAGCTACTAAATTAAATATGACGAG
>CAZXJK010000062.1:2539-11879 GCA_964640895.1 uncultured Methylomonas sp. | reverse complement strand
CGACTTTTAGTCGTAAGTCAAACTATGGATCTTTCAGTCCATAGTTTGTTGATTTAGCTATCTAAGTCGCATTATTATGACAATATTTTCCGAAACATTGTTGGAAATTTTATCTGAATTGCATAGTACATCCGTTGCCATTCAAACTTCGGCCATTATCTCAAATGACGGTTTGCTTATGGCTACTCTTATGGGTAAAAAATTGCAAAAAAAATTAGATACAGATCGTGTTGCCGCCATGACAACTGCAATGTTTGCACAAGCTAAACGAGGTGTGCATGAAATAAAACGGGGTAGTTTGCAACAGGTGTTGGTGAAAGGTAAGGGAGGTTATTGCATAGTTATGGCAGCAGGTGAGCAAGCAATATTGAGTGTGTTGTTAGATAATAGCGCACAACTTGGCTTTAGTCTGTTAAGTTGTGAGCGTTGTGCGCAAAAGATTGCAGTGACTGGTATCGTTAAGCCTAGCCCTCGCATGGGGCTTGTTTATTTGGGAAAGTCAAAAAATTACAATGAGTAGTCATTTATAAGCGGCAATTATCGAAAGGCGCATTTCTTACCTAGTGGTAGTCATCTTCTCACGTAATTTCAAAAAACGTTGGTAGCGAGTCACTGAAATAGCGCCACTTTCCATCGCACTACGTACTGCACAGCCTTTATCTTGTACATGCCGACAGTCATTAAATTGGCATTGGTCTATATAAGGTTGAAATTCACGAAAGCCATGTGCCAATTGATTTTCACTTATGCCAGCTAGGCCAAAAATAGCGACTCCTGGACTATCAATTAAATCACCCCCGTCAGGTAAATGATATAGCGTTGCTGCTGTCGTTGTGTGCCTACCATGTTTGGTGATCGCGGAAACGGTATTGGTTTTTAGTTCTTTGTCAGGAATAATAGTATTGGTCAGCGAAGATTTTCCGACCCCCGATTGACCAGTGAAGATACTGATTTTATTAGTTAGTGCTTGTTTTAAAGAGTCCATACCCTGATTTTCGATGGCACTGACTCGAAATAAAGTGTATCCCAATGATATATAACTTTTTAGCTCTTGTTCGATACGATCTGAAACGGGTAAATCGGATTTATTAAAAATTAACAGTGCATCAATATTACGATTTTCACAAATAGCTAAGTATTGATCTATCAATAAGAAGTCACAATAAGGCTCTAGGGCAAAGACCACAAAAATTTGGTCGATATTGGCAGCAACAGGGCGTGTTTTCTTGCCTTTATTGGGTCGCTCTAGTAATGAATGGCGTGGCAGAAGTTCTTCAATACGTCCTTGTTCTTTGGCAACGATAGTGACCTTAACTTTATCACCCGCAGCAACGGTTGCAATTTTGCGGAGTGTTTGGCAAAGAATGATTTCATTATTTACTTCGACGGCTATGCCTTTGCCTAAGTGAGAGATAACGAGTCCAGTGTGCAGTTCTGTCATAGTGATTTGCAAGATTGATTTTTTCAACGGGTGTAGGAGGGGCTTTTAGCCCCTCCTACAAATTAATTATAGCTTGGGTTCTAAATGCGCAATACGAATTGCTGCAGGAGGGTGGCTGTAATGAAACGCAGAAAATAATGGATCTGGCGTTAAAGTGCTAGCATTTTCTTCGTATAATTTTACTAAACCACTGATTAATTTACTGGCTTGTGCATGTTCTGCGGCAAAATCATCCGCTTCAAATTCAAATTTACGTTGAAAATAGGCACTGATTGGAGTCATAAATGTGGTGAATACCGGTGAAACCAACATGAACAGCAATAAAGCGACTGCATTAGAAGGTACGTCAACACCTAAACCAGTGAAGAACCAAGTTTGAGTAATGAGCCAGCCTAAAATAGCTAAACTAATTAAACTCATTAATGAGCTGGCAACTAGCATTTTAATTACATGCTTGCGTTTAAAATGACCTAGTTCATGGGCTAATACGGCTTCCATTTCATCGTCATCTAATGATTCGGCTAGCGTGTCAAAAAAGACAATACGTTTATTATTACCCATGCCGGTAAAATAAGCATTTCCATGCCCTGAACGTTTCGAGCCGTCCATAATAAAGATACCGTTACTGCTAAAGCCACAACGATCTAGTAATTGATTAATTTTATCTTTTAAAGTGCCTTCCTCTAATGGGGTAAATTTATTAAATAATGGTGCAATTACTGTAGGGTACAGCCAACTCATCAGTAATGAAAAACTGATTAAAATAGCCCAAGTCCAAAACCACCAGCTATCACCAATGGCTTGCATTACCCATAAGATGAGTGCTAATAAAGGTAGTCCAATCACAGCGACTAATGCCAGTTGCATGCCTAGGTCGGTGAAAAATTGTTTAATTGAACTATTATTGAAGCCGTATTTTTCTTCAATCACGAAGGTTTGGTATAAGCTGGTCGGTAGTTCAAATATCGACATGATTAGGAAAGTAGATCCTAAGGTTGCAATCCCGGTCATAATTGGAGAGAGTTCGGAATCAGCCCAGAAGTTGGCAATCATACTAATGCCACCGCCTAAGGTTAGCAATAACAGAAAGATAATGCCGACTACACTATCTATATCGCCTAATTTACCTTTTTCGACGGTGTAATCTGCTGCTTTTTGGTGTGCTGCTAAGGTAACAGAATGGGTAAAGGCTTCGGGTACTTGTTCGCGGTGTTTGAGTACGTAAGCAGATTGGCGCATGGAGAGCCAAAATTGCACTGAGTAAGAAATGACCAGTGCAATTAAAAAGATGTAAGTAAAAGTATTCATTTTATTTGGTGGTTGCGGTTAATAAAAGGCAAGTTGCGCATTGGCTATCCAGATTGCCAATGCTACAATTTACGGTAACTTTAAATGATTATATGGATAGTGTAAATGGCTCAAAACTCAGAAAACCTTATCTGGATAGATTTGGAAATGACAGGGCTAGACCCTGATAATGATCTGATTATCGAGATTGCGACAATTGTAACAGATAAATATTTAAATATTTTGGCGACTGGTCCGGTGATAGCCGTGCATCAAAGTGATGTCGCTTTAGCGGCAATGGATGATTGGAATCAGGAACACCATGGGAAGTCAGGCCTTATTGAGCGGGTTAAGGCTTCGGCTGTTGATGATGCAGAGGCGGAGCAACAGACTATTTCTTTTTTAGAGCAGTGGGTTGCAACAGGGGCATCGCCTATGTGTGGTAATAGTATTGGTCAGGATCGACGTTTTTTATATCGGCGCATGCGTAAACTAGAAGAGTTTTTTCATTATCGTAATGTGGATGTGTCAACCTTGAAAGAACTAGCCAAGCGCTGGGCACCTGAAGTTTTAGATGGCTTTAAGAAAAAAGAAACCCACCAGGCTTTGGAAGATGTATTGGAATCAATCGGTGAACTAAGGCATTACCGTGAGCATTTTATTAAAGTATAAAAGGTGCTGATATGAACGCTATCATTGCGATTGCTTTGGGTGGTGCTTGTGGTGCCGTGCTACGATTTTTAGTCTCTACGGGTGTTTACCATTGGTTAGGTCGTGGCTTCCCCTATGGTACTTTGGCAGTTAACGTTTTAGGTTCTTTTTTAATCGGGCTGTTGACCGAAGCATTAGTATTGCAGCGTATTGCGATTACTATCGAATACCGGTCGGCTATTTTAGTGGGCTTGTTTGGTTCTTTTACAACATTTTCGACTTTTTCATTGGAGACTCTGTATTTAATAGAGCAAGGTAATTTAAGCAAGGCGATTTTAAATGTCTTAATCAGTGTGTGTGCTTGTGTTTTGGCCGTTTGGTTGGGATTATTGTTGGGTAGAATGTTGTTTCAATCATCTGGTGGCGTTATTCGCCTGATGGGCTGGGTGTTTCCGTATGCTATGCTGGCAGTGAATGTATTGGGTTCGTTTCTGATTGGTTTGGTGGGGGCAGTATTGGTCTATAAGTCTGCCTTGTCAGATGAGCATAGAGCGGCACTCATTATTGTTTTAGTCGGAATGTTCACAACATTATCGAGTCTTTATGTGGTTTTATACCTCATTGAGGAAGGACATGAATTTGAAAAAGAGCTAAATATGATGTTATCGGTCTTTTTAGGTAATGCGCTGTTATGTGGCTTTTCTATTTGGTCTGGGCTGTTGATAGGTAAGCAGATTTAATGACTTGAAGTTATATTTAATAGTTCCCACGCTCCAGCGTGGGAATTCATCTTGGAACGCTCCTGCGTTCCGTGACGCAGGAGCGTCACAGGCGGCATTCCCACGCTGGAGCGTGAGGAACGATAAATTGTCTCGCCTTTAATTGGTAGTCCAATTTCTCTTTATTGAGAACATTTTATGACAAGGTAAGTTAAAGAATTATGTTAGATCCTCATTTATTTAGATCAGAACTTGAATTTGTACAAGCACAATTAAAACGACGTGCACTTGATTTTGATACGGATTTTTATACTGATTTAGAAAATAGACGTAAAGCGGTACAAGTTAAAACTCAGGAATTACAAAATGAGCGTAATTTGCGTTCAAAATCCATTGGCCAAGCAAAAGCTAAAGGCGAAGATGTACAGCCTTTATTGGATCAAGTGCAAGGTTTGGGTGAGCAGTTAAAAGCGGCAGAGAGGGAGTTATCTGGTATTCAGGGGCAAATGCAGGCATTAATGGAAGAGTTGCCTAATTTACTAGATCCTGCTGTTCCTGAAGGTAAGGATGAGGATGATAATGTAGAAATTAGTCGCTGGGGTGATATTCCTGAGTTTGCCTTTGAGGTCAAAGATCATGTCGATTTAGGGGTATTACATAAAGGCATGGATTTTGAAGTAGCGGCTAAAATTACCAGTGCGCGTTTCGTTGCCTTAAAAGGTAATATTGCTCGTTTGCAGAGGGCGTTAATACAATTTATGTTGGATACCCACGCTGATGAGCATGGTTATTCAGAGACGTATGTGCCTTATATTGTGAATGCGGATAGTTTATATGGTACGGGGCAATTACCTAAGTTTGCAGATGACTTGTTTAAAGTCAGTGCAAATCCTGATTTATATTTGATTCCAACCGCGGAAGTGCCGGTCACTAATGTTGTACGTAACGAGATTATTGATGATGCTAATATGCCAGTTAAAATGGTAGCACATACACCTTGTTTTCGTAGTGAGGCGGGTGCTTATGGTAAAGATGTGCGTGGTTTGATTCGCCAGCATCAATTTGAAAAAGTTGAATTAGTGCAAATTGTACGTGCTAGTGAATCTGAGCAAGCGCATGAAGAATTGACAGGGCACGCAGAGAATATTTTGCAAAAATTAAACTTGCCGTACCGTAAAGTTTTGCTATGCTCTGGTGATACAGGTTTTTCAGCTACTAAAACTTATGATTTAGAAGTTTGGTTGCCTGGACAGGATAAATTCAGAGAAATTTCATCTTGTAGTAATTTTAAAGATTTTCAGGCGCGTCGCCTAAAAGCAAGGTGGCGTAACCCTGAAACAGGTAAACCTGAATTGGTACACACTTTAAACGGTTCAGGTTTGGCGGCGGGTCGTACCTTGGTTGCTGTGTTGGAAAACTATCAACTGGAAAATGGCGATATTAATATTCCCGATGTATTGCAACCTTATATGAGAGGTATGACTGTACTTAAAGTGAGTGAGTAAAGGAGGCGTTGCTATGCGGCAATTAACCTTAAAAAGTAGTATTGTAGTTTTGGCGAGTGTTTTTTTGCTGAGTGCTTGTGAAAAAATGAAGCAAGAGCGGCCTAAGAAAAACCAATCGGGAGTGAGTAAGTCTTTGGACTTATCTTTGGATTTGGGTGTTAATGATGGTCATTCTGCGGATTATAGTGGTAAAAATGCGCAATTACAGGGCTTGTTTAAGCCAAAAAAAGAAGTTTCAAATGTAGAGTGGGAAGCGTATTTTGAAACATCACATCAAGAAAACAAAGAGAGGGAGCCTTTGTATGATGGTTTAGGGGTTGGTGTTAAAGTAGGCATCTAGCCCTATAATGTAGAAGGGGTCTCTGGCCGCGACTTAAAGTCGTGGCTAAAAGCCCCTCCTATCATAGATTAAACTCCACCCCATAAAAAAGGGAGAGGTGGAGAATCAATAACTGCCTACCAGTGTGTCACAGTGTATGTTACACGACGATTTTCAGCGCGGCCTTCAGGCGTATCATTGGTTGCTAACGGTAGTGCTTCACCAAAACCTTTCACGCTCAAACGATCAGCACTAATGCCATTTTCAACTAATAAGTCTTTAACGGCTTGCGCACGTTTTGCCGAAAGAGCTTTGTTATATTCTGCAGGACCTTGGCTATCAGTATGGCCTTCAACTTGAATAGTCATGCTTGGATTCAGTTTTAAGATTTGAATCGCATTGTCAAACAAGTTTGCATATTCAGGTTTAATGGTCGATGTATTAAAACCAAATTCAACTTCATTGAAAGACCAGCAACCTTGTGAGTTAACTTTTGCGCCAGCAGGTGTTTTAGGGCACTTATCATTAACATCATCAACCCCGTCACCATCAGAATCAGATGCAGTAATAACAGGTGCTCTATAAGCAATTGCAGTTGAAGTAAATAGCATGCCTTCTACAAATTTAGCAACAGATGCGCTAGATTTTAGATCAGTAACCGTTTCACTTACACCACAGCCCGCAATGTTAGACATTTCTTGTAATAAGAATTGGCCATCTTGCTCATCTTCATTACCTACCCAAACAGAATAGATACAAAGTTTGTCACCAAATTTATCTTGTAATGCTTGTGCTTCAACAAGAGCATCACCTGAAATTCTATGGCCGTCGGCAACGATTAATAATGCAGTTGTGCCTGTTGCTTTATCTAAATCAGTTGCAGCAGCGGCAAGTGCGCTTTCCATAGGAGAGCCACCACTTGCACACTCCATCGCATCAAGACCTGCTTGGAACTGGCTTGTTGAATGTGGGGTAATATCTTTTACAAGTTGCGTAGTGCTCCAGCCTAAGCAGCCACCCATACCAAAGTTACGGATACCTGAAGCAAGTCTAACATTGCTTGGAAGAGTTTTATTAAAGCGATTTAAAAACTGCTTTTCAACATCAAATTTTGATATGCCATGTGCATCATGTGTATCATTTTTTGAGTTTGATGCGTCAACAATAACAAAAACAGTATTTATTTTTTGAGCAAATCTTGTTGTTGTCGTCGTTTGCCCTGCTGAAGCAGGAGTAAAGCTAGGATAGCTTGTAGGCTGTTGTGTAGCACAGCCAGATAATAAAGCGATCCCGGTTATGGAGATCGCAGGGACGATAAGTTTTTTTAGCATATTCTCTTCCTGAAAACTATTAAATGAACATAGATTTTAACATTATTAGTGTTTTTTTAAAGCATCATTACTAAAAGTAAGTTAAGCGTGAAATAATACGACGGGTCGATAAGTCAATTTATGAGAGAAAAATGAAATTATTACAAAGTGTCATAACCAGTTTATTATTGCTTATTAGTTTAAGTGGTTTTGCGGTTACTTTTGATGAAATTCAGCAACAGGCTAAGCAGGGTGATGCGTTGGCGCAAGCTAAAATGGGGGCAATGTACCAATTAGGGCGTAATGGCGTTACCAAGAATAAACAGGCATCGGCTAAATGGATGTTAAAGGCGGCGGATCAGGGCTTGGCGGAGGCGCAAGTTTTTATGGCTGCGTTATATGATAGAGGCTTAGGCGTGAAGCATAATGTCAATACTGCAACAAAGTGGTATGAGAAGGCGGCTGCCCAAAAACACGGTACTGCTTTGGCTATTTTGGGGAGAAATGATGTTGCCAAAGGCGGCATTGCGTTTAATTATAAATCCATGCGTATCAGAGCATCGAAACAAATTCCGGTAGAATATTCCAAACGATTTTTAAGACAGAAATAAATATTACATGAGTATAAAAACACGATTTGCCCCTAGTCCAACAGGATATTTGCACGTAGGTGGTGCGCGCACAGCCTTATTTTCTTGGTTGCATGCTAAAAAGAATAACGGCATCTTTGTTCTGCGTATAGAGGATACCGATTTAGAGCGTTCTACACAGGAATCTGTGGATGCCATTCTTGAAGGTATGCAATGGCTAGGGCTGGATTATGACGAAGGGCCTTATTACCAAACCCAAAGATTTGATCGCTATAAAGAAATCATTCAACAGCTACTGGCTAAGGGTGATGCCTATTATTGTTATTGCTCTAAGGAAGGTCTGGAGACTTTGCGTGAACAACAAATGGCAAATAAGGAAAAGCCGCGTTATAACGGCAAATGTCGTGAGCATGTCGAAGCTATTGACGGTGTAAATCCAGTGATCCGCTTCCGTAATCCTGTAGATGGCGAGGTTGTTATTGATGATGTAGTAAAAGGTAAGATTGTGGTTGCCAATAAAGAATTGGATGATCTGATTATTGCTCGCTCTGATGGTACGCCAACGTATAATTTAACCGTTATTGTTGATGATATGGATATGGGTATTACCGATGTAGTACGTGGGGATGACCATGTTAACAATACCCCGAGACAGATTAATATCTTAAAAGCACTGGGCGCAGAATTACCACATTATGCGCATTTGCCGATGATTTTAGGTGATGATGGTGCCAGATTATCTAAGCGTCATGGTGCGGTGGGTGTGATGCAATACCGTGATGATGGTTATTTGCCAGAAGCGTTGCTTAATTATTTGGTGAGATTGGGCTGGTCACATGGTGATCAGGAAATATTTTCTCGTGCAGAGATGATTGAATTTTTCGAGCTAAGTCAGGTCAATGTTTCTGCCTCTGCCTTTAATACTGAAAAATTACTCTGGATCAATCATCAGTATATTATGAATAGTGAGCCAGAATTGGTTGCTAAACATTTGGAATGGCATATGTTGCAACGTGATATTGACGTAGCAAATGGTCCAGCGTTAATTGACATAGTGAAAGCGCAACGTGAGCGTAGTAAGACTTTAGTGCAAATGGCTGATGCCAGTGTTTATTTTTATAAAGACTTTACTGAATATGATGCCAAAGCAGATAAGAAAAATTTTAAGCAAGGCACTGATGCAGTCTTGCAAGTTTTATTAGACGCTTTTACCACGACAACAGAATGGCAAGGTGAAGCTTTGCATGAAATAGTATTGCAAACTGCTGAACAAATGGAGTTGAAATTAGGTAAAGTTGCACAGCCATTGCGAGTTGCCGTGTGTGGGGTAGGGATGTCGCCTTCAATTGATGTGACCTTATCGCTATTAGGCAGAGAAAAAACTTTAAATCGCCTTGCAAATGCAATTAGTTATATTAAAGAAAAAAATAGCTAGACAGGATTTAGCATTGCCGTATAATGACAGAACTCAACTAAGGGGCCATAGCTCAATTGGGAGAGCGCAACACTGGCAGTGTT
>CAZXJK010000062.1:0-2285 GCA_964640895.1 uncultured Methylomonas sp. | reverse complement strand
ACACCGCCCTTTCACGGCGGTAACGGGGGTTCGAACCCCCCTGGGGACGCCAAAAATAAACCCAAGCATTGTTTACAGTGCTTGGGTTTTTTTATGCCTGAAATTTGCAGAAAACTCAATTCGCTATGAATGAAGTATAATAACGTATGAGTAAAATAATCATCCTTATTGAGCCTGCTGAAGGCCATTTTAATCCTTTTGTTCCCATTATGAAAAGTTTGCTAGCGCGTGGGCATGAAATCATTTGCATTACTGGCAGTAGTTTTCAGCAGCGCGTAGAGCGTATCGGTGTTAATTATTATCCATTACCTGCCAAGTGGGATCCAGGGGAGCAGGATATTTATGAGTTTTTTCCTGACTTGAAAAATAAAAAAGGTTTGGCACAGATCAAATCTTATTTAAAGCATATTATGTATGATCAAGTTCCCGATATTCTGCAGGTATTGAAAGAAGTTTTAGACGGTTTTCCTGCCGATGTGATTATGAGTGATACCTTTATGGTTGCGGGGAATTGGATAACTGAATTAGGTGGTCCACCGAGTATCAGGCTATCCGTTATTTCTTTAAGCTTACCTGGCAAGGATATTGCGCCTTTTGGTTTGGGTTTATTGCCAGGTAAATCAATATTAAGCAAACTAAGAAACAATCTTTTAAATATACTTTTTGAAAAGCTATTATTTAGGGATGTACAAAGCTATGTTAATAATATTAGAACGCAAGTTGGACTGCCGGTTTTTGATAAAAGTTTTTTTATTAAAGGCTATGAAATTCCAAATCTAGTACTACATACCTCAATTCCATCTTTTGAATATCACCGAGAAAGCATGCCCGATAACTTTCGCTTCATTGGGCCTACTTTGGCAATCCCTAACAATGAATATAATATGCCTGCTTGGTGGTCAGATATTGATCAGGACTTGCCTATTATTTTGTTAAATCAAGGCACGGTTGCCAAGAATTTCGATGACCTTATTTACCCTGCGGTTGCTGCACTAAAAGATAAACGAGTTAACGTCGTTATTGTACCTGCATCGGCAAGCGAGTTGCCTGATTTACCTGCTAATATGCATGCTGAAGCTTATATCCCTTTTGGTAATTTATTGCCCTATATTGATATGATGATTTCCAATGGCGGAATAGGGGGAGTGCAAAATGCATTGGCACAGGGTATTCCGGTTATTGTTGCCGGCGGGACTGAAGATAAGATGGAAGTTGCAGCGCGAGTTGAGTATACCAGTGTAGGGATTAACCTTGGTAAACAGCGCCCTACTGAACACATAATTAGTAAGGCTGTAGATAATATATTGCAGAATCCTGTTTTTAAACAAAAAGCGGTAGCGTTACAAAATGACTATGCAAAATATGATGCTGCACAACTTGCTGTGCAGTCAATTGAACAATTAATAAGCGAGACTAAATAGATGGCTGATGTGCTGGAAATAACTAATTATCAAACCTTATTGCAAGTTGGCAGGCAACAACCTGACCCGCAACGGTTTTTGTTTGTTTTTTTGCAAGCCTCTTTACCCAGTGATCATAATGATGCAGATAAAGAACGCTTTCAGAAGGGGGAGGGTGGTGAGTTGCAGGCGATTATGTGTGTTGATAAAAACTTGGCAGAATTAACTAATTTTACTGATTTAGTCACAGAGTCCAAGCAGATGCAACAAGACTGGAGTATGGTGCTGATTGCCTGTCTTGGTGGGCATAATGGAGTATCACCAACAGCAGCAGAAGCTGAACAGCCATTGAAGATGATGGTGCAAGCAGTGCAAAGTGGCGGAAATCTGTCAAAATATTTAGCTTTTGATAAGCAAGGTGTTTTATTGAATTTTGCATAAGGCACTTGGAAATAAATAAGCATCCAATATTTGGGCAGGATTTTTGTTTGTCATCAGTGCTGTAGCAATAGGCGCATAGCAGGCTACGTAACTGTTGCTACAGTACTGATGACGGACAAAAAAACTAGTAAAGATGGATGAGTGTGTTTCCAGGTGCCTAAGCTCAGGCATATCAAAAAATGTGTTATGTGTGGTTGAAAACACCAAAGAAATTTAGCGTCGCACTTATCAATCAAGTCTGACCCTAATACTGTGCTAATACTGCTCTTTAGTTATATAATTTAAAAGATGCTATTTTGATATAAGGCGAAATAATGACCGCAAAATACCTTAACCCCTACACAGACTTTGGATTTAAAAAGCTCTTTGGAGAAGAGGCAAGTAAAGATCTGCTTAAAGATTTTCTAAATCAATTGCTCCCCGAGCATCATCAAATAGGCACGC
>CAZXJK010000061.1:0-11894 GCA_964640895.1 uncultured Methylomonas sp. | reverse complement strand
AACCTTGAACCCCTTGGTATTCATAGCCTGTGAGTTTTTTCGCTTTTTTCGCACTTTTTTTCACCCTATAGATGACTTTAGGGCGGCCTTTTTGGCTTTTTTCGGGTGCCATCCGTTCAATTAAAGGCGGGTTTTCAGTCAACAAATAACTAAAGGCTTCTTTTATTTTTGCCGCCTCAAGATGACCTTTAAAGCACTGGCTAGTAATTTCAGAAGAACTACACCCGCTTTCATGCTCTTCAAGATAATTTAAAATCTTAACGGCATTCTTTTTAGTTTCTGTGGCCTTCTCGGTCTGCCTCTCACTGTGGAAAACAAAACGCGTGGTATTGGTCGCATACTCTACCCAAGCATAAGCCGCCTTCAAGTGCTTTGCCTCAATAACACGGGTTTTATCCATCAAAGCAAATAGCATTGCCATGCGAATTGTATAGGGTGCTCTACGCGCCAATAAGCCTGCTACCTGCTCATTATCTAATGGCCGTTTATATTGCCGGTAAACATCCCCATAAAATAAACGTGCAGATTCACTTAAGTTCATCTCTTTACCGTTACTGCTCTCTGGATAGTTCCCCAAGGAATACTTAATAACATCAATGGCCAATGCCGCAAGTGCATCAATAACGTGCTCTTGTGTTGTTTCAGGAAAGGGAACACAACCCACATTTTCCGCCCATATCATTAAAAAACGATTAGCAAAGCCGTTATCTATTTCACCTTTTCCAAGTGTCTTGGTCAGCTCTGCAGGAGTAATACAAGCATGTAAACCAATATGCGGGTCTGTTACCCCCATAGGACGAGTTTTAACGGCTGGCTTAACGTCTGAGCCGTCCCACATTTCACGTAACACTGTAGATAATACGTTGCCTTCACGAGCAATCTTTTTTAATACATTGGCAAGCTCGCCTTCAACCACCCAAAGCCTTTTATCTTTGATAGGTGGCGTTTCCCCATAACCATCATGAATCAATGCAGCCAAACCCTCACCGCTGGACAATCCCCCTGTATGGGTTTTGCCTAATAAATCGGGTTCAATATCCTCAATTCTTCGTCTGATACGGTGGGTTAATTGCTGAGAATCACCTTTACCCCCTCTGGATGATCGCCCAATATGCAAAGTAAACAAGCGTGGATGATGATAAGTATTGTTAATGAGTAAATACGTATCACGCCCGACATTAGCCCCCAGAAAAGATAAAAAAGCCAATGCTGCAGAGACCGGGTTAATTTCGGTGCCCTCTGAGGCAGCTCTTGCCACCTTTCCAGCTAAGCCATAAAACATATCTTGTGTGGGCGTTGGTGGCGGTATAGGCTCATTAATCTCTACAGGTACCTCTATAGAATTACTTTTAGCCTTCTTGGCTTTGATTTCGGCCTGCTCCTTTTGCTTGGCTTTATTAACCAAAGCCTCAAGCCGTTTTTTCTCCTGGTCAGTATCCATGTTAATTCCCTTTTGATTCTTCATGAATGCGGCTAATTAATATCAAAGCGTCGCTAACCTTCAGCTCCAATGCTTTTGCCGTCTGCTCAAGGTGCAGAGGGTGTATTTCATGATTTGCATCTGGGTTCTGTGCAAGAATCGCCACATCAACTAACATACCCGCTAAACCTTGAGCGCGTCTTAGGGCATCCTCCATGCTTTCCATATAATCAAAACCATAACGGCCATTAGCTAATTCTAGGTTAGTGGCTTCGCTTAATTTGTTCTGCAGTAGTTCCATGCTTAAGCCCCCTCCATACCGGCAAACTTAATAATACAGCCTTGATATTGTTTAGCCTGATCAAATGGCACACGTTCGGCAACAAGCTGTTTTGCCTTATTCAGAACATTAAAGCGGCTTTGGCTTGCTTGTTTTTTGGGTAGGTCGTCCAACATACGCAGCAGCTCCATAACATCATGTTTTATTGTGTCTTTATTGCTAATGTTTGGCTCAAGGCAAAAAATATTCAGCGCATGGCCAATTATTTCAGCTTGTTTATGTAAGGATTGTTGTTTGATGTCGCTAACAGATAACGTTAACGGTTTTTGGGTGTGGTTAAGCATGGGCTTATGTCCTATATTGGAGTATAAACCACCGCCTTTTGGGTCGAGTCTCTGGGCGGTGGGCTGTATCAAGTTCGACCTACCGTATATAGGAACGGCCAACCTTTTAAGGGGTTGCTCAATACAGCCCACCATAAAGGATTTAACACGGATTAATCCCGCGTTAAGTGTTTTTAATGGACATAAAAAAACCACTGTAGAAAGTGGCCTTTTCTGGCCTATATACGGGGGTCGAATCCCGACCATTGAATGTGTCAACGGCGTGGCTAGATTAAGGCAATAGCTTTTTTTTGTCAATGCTGTGATAATAAACGCGTACATGATTAAGTCTCATTGTGCAGATTAGCCGCCTTAGGTGTCGTGATTTAAGGCGGCTAGATTAAAAATTAAGTTAAGTTAAATTGATAACGGTCATGGTTTCCAATTATTCGGCAAAGAATAGGAAGCCAGACCGTTATTTTTTTGCGTGGTACTTATGATCGGATAGCCTTGTTTTGAGGTAGTGGATTTACCATTGACTAAAGTGGTCTTTATGGCTTCGGTTCGGCATGGTTTGGGTGTCATGACTCAAACTCCTTAAAGAAAGGAATTTTTTGTTTTAACAACTTAATTTCTTGCTCTTTTTCTTGGATTCTATCGGTCAATATTTCACGTTCAAGCAGTAACCAAGCAAGCTCCTTAAAATCTGCACGATATTTATTTGATATGGTGTAAGGCACCCCCACACCTTTTAACCGCTTTAGCCCTTTTCTTATCTTGATTGCGTAACGGCCAACGGCACTTTTACTTAACGGATAGCCAATACCCGCCATCTTGTCCGCGATTTCACGCATGGTTAATCTTTTATTTTCTAATAAATCAATAAAGATCTTCTTTATATCTTCTGGCATTAAATCTACGGCAAACCGTTGGCCTTTTCTATTCCCCATAATTAAGCCCCTTTCTCATTAATCCAAGCGTGAACTTCTTCCGCCTTGAAAACGCTTACTTTTTCGCATAATTTTATTGGTTGTGGAAAGTCGCCTTTTTTGACAAGTCGCCATAAGGTGGATTTAGAGAATGAAAAAAATTCTTGTATAAATTTTGGTCTAACATAACCAGTTGTTGGTAAGGATTTAGGTGTGCTGTTTATTGAGTCTGATTTATTCATTATTTGCCTGTTTTTATTTTAATGGTTCAGGAGCAACATATGGTATCTGATGTGCTTTAATTTTTGTTTTAAAGGGCTTTAAAATTATAGGAGAATTTTTAAACCTTGTTTAAGCCCCTTTTAAATGCCTTTTAAAAGTAAATGTTTAAAATATCAGAAAAATATTTTTTTAGTGCTGAACTCGTTGCGCAAGCCACTAAAATAGCGGATTTGTGTTTTTTTGTTTCGCAATTAATATGACGTTTTTTCGCAAATTAAATGACTTAAATATATTGTTTTTATATTGAATAAAAAATAATATCTTCAACCTTAAATATTATTATCTTGTGTGACCAATAATTAATAATGCTTGTGCTATTTTTATTTGCTAATTATGGCAATAAAAAAACCCTGAAAACCAATAAATTGATTAACAGGGTTTGTTATATTTTTATGCTGGTTTAAATTGCTTTTTTATTAAAGGGGATAATATTAAAAGCGGTGTTGCCTTCACAGGTTTCAATGAAATTAGCTAACGCCTGCAATGCCTTGGCACGTTCGTCAAAATAATCATATCGGTTATAGACTCCCTCAATACCTTTTATCTTGTGATTGATGCAGCGTTCCCCGATATGAGGAGGAAAACCTAACGCCTCTATCTGGGTTCTTGCTGTGCGCCTGAAATCGTGAATAGTAAAAGCCTCGGTACTCTCTGGCATGGCGTTTAATGCTTTTTTAAGAGCCACGTTTAGGGTTGATTCGCATATATGGGGCAATCGCCTGTCCTGTGCTTTTCTAGCCGGTAATAGCCACTCACTAGACTCTGATAAGCCAATTAACTCATTAATGGAGTCAATGGCTTGTTTTGGCAGTGGGATTACTATCCCTGCTTTGGTCTTGGTGTTGTCTTTGGTGAGTGTCCAAGTCCCCGCCTGTAAATCAAAATCAGATAGCCGCGCCTCTATTAGCTCGCTTTTACGTACACCAAGCATTAACAGCAAGCGCATAGTAATCAAGTTTGCTTGTGAGAACCCTTTAGCTTTACGCATGGCAATAAAGAATCCTATTAGCTCGTTTTGGGTCAAGTACCTATCCCTTGATGATTCCTTTCCACCTGCATCTGATACCTGAAAAGCAGAAGCGGGGTTATATTCTATGATGTGTCGCTTAATTGCATAATTAAACATATGCTTAAGTATTCTTAATACATCATTGGCCACTGTAGGTGCTCCACGGTCAACAACGTTTTTTAATATTGCATCTATGTGTAAGGGCTTTACCTGGTCCACTGCCAGCTTGCCAATATAGGGCTTAATGTCTTTATCAATTTTAGAACGCACTATATTGGGGTGCTTAACATTGCCGGCAACTTGGTCATTAAAGTATTTATCTGCTAATTGCCCGGCTGTAAATGCATTTTTCTTATCCTCGTTCTTTTTTACAGCCTCCGCTTTACGCTCTTGCTTTTCGGCTGCTACATCATAACCAAGTGTCACTTTAGCCCTTAGCTCTTTTGCTTGCTTTCTGGCATTGGCTAAAGATAAATCTGTATAGCTACCTAATGTAATAACTTTTCTCATACCAGACAAGCGAAACCTAAACCGCCATGATGGTATCGCCGTTCCCTTTCTATAGCTCAAGAAAAGCCCTTTAACCAGGTCATCTCCTCGTTGTTCAAATCTCTCATTATTGCGTATCCATGCCTGTATCATTTTGTCATTTAATAACATAGGTATTCCTTGCTTTGCTTGGTGGGCATACGTTAAAAGGCACACTTTATGGGATATGTGCCCTTGCATGTGCCCTTTAATTGTAAGACATAATGACACTGTATGAAACCATAAAGCAAAAAAAAGCCGCTAATTTAGCGGCTTCCAATGGGGTGTAGGTACTGGTGATACTGTAAGGAACTTCACTCTATATTCTGCACCTGCTCACGCATTTGTTCGATTAATACTTTAAGCTCTATAGAAATCCCTGTCATTTCTTTATCGGCTGATTTAGAACCAAGCGTATTGGCTTCTCGATTCATTTCTTGCATAAGAAAATCCAATCGTCGGCCGATAGGTTCGTGTAATGTTAAAATTCGTAAAACCTCATGGATGTGAGTTTCTAGGCGATCTAATTCTTCATCAACATCAAGTTTTTGTGTTAGTAACACCATTTCTTGCTCAACCCGATCATAGTCAGGGTTGGCAACCAGGTCAGCAATATGGTGCTTAAATTTTGAGCGTAAGTGGGATAGTACCACTGGTAAGCGCAGCTTTGCTTGGCTGACGTATTGCTGCATACTCGTGCAGCGGGTACTAATTAATTTTTCCAGCTCGGTGCCTTCACGTTGCCGTGCTGAGATTAATTTATCTGTTGCTGTTTGTATTAACTCAACTAAAGCTTTGTGTAAGGCATCTTTATCGCTAGCGGTTTCTTTTTGAACGCCTGGAAAGTTAAGTATATCAAGTGCTGTAAAGGGGGTTGCTGTCACCATTAATTGCTCAATGGCTTGGGTGCTATCAAGTAATGCTTGCACGGCTTCCATGTCGACACTGAGAGCTTGATCGGTCCGGTGGTACTTTTTAAAACTTAGGCTGCACTCAATCTTGCCGCGTTTTAATTTTTTATTAATGGCGAGTCGGATTGCATCTTCTGCAAAGCGGAAGCGCTCTGGTGTTTTGATGGTAATATCGCAATAACGGTGGTTTACCGAACGTAATTCACAGTTAATGGCAATATTGTCAACTTTAACTTCGCTATTGGCGAAAGCCGTCATACTATAGGTCATTAGCTTTTTCCTGAGAAGAAGTGTTGTAATAATGTTGTGGTGTCAGCCATGCCTTGTTCTAGATTTTTAAGGATTTCCGGCATAGTGATTTCACCTTCTGCTTTGCCTGCAGCCCAATTGGCAATGACGGCACAACAAGCATATGGGATTTCTAATTCTTTTGCTAGCGCTGCTTCAGGCATGCCCGTCATACCTACCAAGTCACAGTCGTCACGTTGCATGCGGATAATTTCTGCGGCCGACTCCAATCTTGGGCCTTGGGTACAGCCATAGACACCACTTGCTTGAATATTAAGGTTTGCTGCACTTTGAATAAGGCGTTGGCGTAATGCCTCATCGTAGGGGTAGCTGAAATCAATATGTTGTACGGCTTGCTCATCCTCTGCAAAGAAAGTATGTTCGCGACCGTAACTATAGTCGATAATTTGTTCAGGAATGGCAATCCGCGCGGGATACATTTCAGGCGTAATGCCGCCAACAGCTGCAACAGCAATAATTTGTTCGGCACCTGCCTGCTTTAGTGCCCATAGGTTAGCGCGATAATTAATTTTGTGTGGTGCGATAGTGTGTGGATCACCATGCCGAGCGATAAAAATTACTTTTTGCCCATAAATTTCACCTAAGATACAAGCAGAAGAGGGCGCGCCATAAGGAGTCTCGATTTGCTGTTGCTCAATAATTTTTAATGATGCCAGTTGCGTCAGCCCTGAGCCACCAATAATTGCAGTTGTTGTCATTTTTTTATTTCTTATTCCTATGTATTAAGCACATGCATAGATTCCTGCTGCATTGCGTAAATAGCCTTTATAATCCATACCATAACCATATAGATAGCGATCAACTACCGATAGCCCGATAAAATCAGCGGTTACCGGCTTGTCTTTATTGATTTGCTTATCGACTAAGACAGCACTATAAACAGCACTTGCTCCTTGCTCATGACAATATTGATAAATCGCCTGTAGTGTTAAGCCTTCATCTAAAATATCGTCAATAATAAGAATGGTACGATCTTGTAGCGAGCTGGCAGGTTTTTGTAGCCAGTTAATTTGGCTGCCACTGGTTTGTTGCCCATAGCGACTAACATTAATAGCATCTAATGTTAATGGGAAATTAAATTTGGTCATTAACTTGCCTGTTGTGACCACGCCGCCATTCATCACACACAGAATTAAAGGGTTTTTGTCTGCTAGCGAGCGATTAATTTGCATGGCCATATGGTCAATAGCGGCTTCTACATCAGCTTCAGTATGCAGTAATTGTGCATTTTTCTGGACTTGTTCAATTTCAGAGAGCATAAGATTCGGCGAGTTCGGTAACTTTTTTACTAATAGTCTGCCATTTTAAGCTATTTTGTAACACTTGTTGAGTAGCATTAGTTTTCCCTAACATAGTTAATAAACGTTGCTCACGAAGTTGGTTGCTTGCTATCGACGTTGCCTCTAATACTTGGTCGGCTGCAGTTTCATTATTGCAGACCAGCAACATATCACAGCCTGCTTCCTGGGCAAGTTTAGCGCGTAAGGCAAAGTCACCGACAGCCGCTGCACCTTCCATACTTAAATCATCACTAAAGACTGCGCCATTAAATTTTAGCTGCTTACGCAGTATTTCGTTAATCCAAATGCTAGAAAATCCAGCAGGTAATTCATCAACAGCAGGGTAAACAACATGAGCTGGCATAATGCCTTCTAAGCCTTCTTCAATAAGTTGCTTAAAGGGGAGCAGATCTTGCTCAAATAAGCTTTGGTAATTGCGCTCATCAATGGGTAGAGCCAAATGCGAATCTAAAGCAACCGCACCGTGTCCAGGGAAATGTTTCCCTACTGCCGCCATGCCTGCACGACGCATACCTTGGCGAAAAAGACTACTGAGCTGGCAGGCTTGTTCCGGATCTTGCGAGAATGAACGGTTGCCAATTATTTCGCTAATACCGCAATCTATATCTAAAACAGGTGCAAAGCTAAAATCAATACCCAGAACCAGTAGCTCCATGGCCATTAACCAGCCAGCATCTTGAGTGAGTTCTGGCTGTTGCGCATAGGCAGCGGCAGGAGGTAAGCGGGTAAAGCCTGTTTGAAAGCGTTGTACGCGTCCGCCTTCTTGGTCAACCGCTATCAGAATTGGCCCTTGCCTTGCTGCTTTGATTTGTTGGCTTAGTTCGGCAACTTGCTTAGGTGCTTCGTAGTTGCGAGCAAAGAGAATAATGGCACCTGTATTAGGGTGTGCTATTTTTTCTTTATCGTACTGGCTTAAAGTAGTGCCAGCAATATCGATCATAATAGGCCCGATGGGGAGCTGTTTTTTCATTGTGAGTGCTGTGTAGGTAACTGAGAGCTATTGTTATGATAGCAGTTTTTCAATAGGGAATGGTTTGCCAATGCCGTAGCCTTGGACAAAGTCGACTCCAAGAAGCTCTAATTGCTTTTTAATAGCAGTATTCTCAACAAATTCAGCAATGGTTTTAATCTGCATAACATGTCCAATTTCATTGATTGAGCGTACCATCGCATGATCAATAGGGTCATCTAAAATATCTTTCACAAACATGCCATCTATTTTTAAATAATCGACGGGTAGATTTTTAAGGTAGGCAAATGAAGACAGACCCGAGCCAAAGTCATCTAATGCAAACTGGCAGCCATGTTTTTTTAAGACTTTGATAAATGATGTAGCAGCACGTAAATTACTAATGGCAGCGGTTTCGGTAATTTCAAAAGTGATTTTAGTAGCAAGGGTATTATGTTCCTTAAAGGTGGCAATAATATAGGTTAATAAAACCTCGTCTCCTAAAGATTGACCCGATAAATTAATGGCGAAATGCTGAATTTTATGCAGATGCTCTGCATTCTGCATGATCCATTGAAAAGCATGTGTCACCACCCATAAATCAACCTTATGTGCTAAGTTGTAGCGCTCAACGGCAGGTAAGAAACTTCCAGGGGGAATGATGTCGCCATTGCTTTCCTGTAAACGTAGTAATATTTCATAGCTTAGTTTGGCCTCTGGTTTTGCGATAGGCTCAATGGCTTGTACATATAAACGAAACATGTTATTTTCTAATGCTTCTGTAATGCGCGCTGCCCAATGCAATTCACCTTCTTGTTTGGCGAGTTGTGCATCATTGGGATGATAAGTATGTACTCGATTACGCCCCATATCTTTAGCAGCATAGCAGGCTAAGTCAGCATGCTTTAATGCTTCCGAGGCATCCTTTATTGTATGATTAATCAAGGTGAGACCTATGCTGACCCCAATACGATAGCTACGATCCTCCCAATTAAATTGAAAATCTTCTATTAATTTGCGGATTGTTTCAGTAGCACGCCCCGCCTGTCCAAGGCCGCAATGCTCCATTAAAATGGCAAATTCATCACCTCCTATACGCGCTAAAGTATCGCGTTGGCGTACTTGTTTGCTGAGGAGCGCCCCCAGTTGGCGCAGTAGTTCATCTCCTGCTACATGGCCACTGGTATCATTTACCACTTTAAATTGATCTAAATCTAAAAAACACAAAGCATGATTTACTGTAGGGTCTTGCTGTGTTGTTTTGATTATTCTGTGTAGGCGATATTCAAATTCAGCACGGTTAATGAGGCCTGTGAGCATATCGTGGGTAGCGCGATGCGTCATTTCTTCATTTATAAGCTTTGCCTCAGTGACATCCTCTTGGATGGCAACAAAGTGGGTGATATCTCCAGCAGTATTAGTGATTGGGGCAATAAATTCACGCGCCCAGTATAGGTCACCATTTTTCTTACGATTATGTAATTCCCCGCGCCATTCATTGCCTGCTAATAAGGTGTCCCACAAATCCGTATAGACTTCAGGAGCACATTCATCCGATTTGAATAAACTGGGCTTTGCCCCGAGTATTTCATTTGCTGTATACCCAGTTGTTTCCGTAAATTTGGGGTTAACATACTCAATAATACCGTCTACATCGGTAATCATAACGGCACTGGGGCTATGTTTTATGGCTAATGACAGTTTGTTTAATTGTTCTTGTACTGTTTTACGCTCTATTTCAATGCTGGCTCTGACTGCTAAGCTATGCAACAACTCTATAGTACCTGGAGATAATGTCATGGCTTTGGTATCAAAAATAGCGAGAATACCAATGACCTTTTGTGTGCTATTAGTGAGAGGAATACCAAAGTAGCTTTCAAGCCTTAAGTCAGCTAGAATTTTGTCTTCAGGGAAGAGTTGCTGCAGATGCTCGGGGTAAAAATAAGTGCCGCCATTAATGACATTTTGGCAAGGAGTGTTTTGTAATGGGTAGGAAAAG
Organism: uncultured Methylomonas sp.; assembly: GCA_964640895.1. GTDB lineage: Bacteria > Pseudomonadota > Gammaproteobacteria > Methylococcales > Methylomonadaceae > Methyloprofundus. Next base: position 1,654 of record CAZXJK010000061.1, on the reverse strand, counting down.
TTTTCGATTACTTCGCCTTGTGCCAAAGCAGACAGAATATCAATTATTTCAGAATTTTGTGGATTGATGGTGCCAATAAATGCGTGATTTACACTGGAGGAGGTCATTAATTGCTGGGTAATTAACATTAGCATATCATTGCTATCAGAGTGTTTGCTTTCAGCAAAAATTCTTAAGACCTCATCTTTTGCTCTGCTTGCGGTAATATCTTCAATCATGCATAAGTGCTTAGGGTTGCTGATGTCCTCATCAAGCAAAGTAGAGACGGTCATATTCAGCCAAATGATGCTGGTATCAGGCTTGAGATAACGATTGTTTATATTAAAATTGCTGATGATGCCGGAATGCAAGCGAGTTAAGTTGGCCTCTAAAGCTTGAATGTCGTCATTATGAATATTAAGCATCCAGTCACTCGTCATAATGTCTGACTTTGATCTACCTACAATATGGGTAAATTGAGTGTTTATCTCATAAATTTTTCCTGTAAATGAGTTAATCAGGGCAACGCCTAAAGGGGAGTCTTCAAACATGGAATGAAAGCGTTGTTCACTCGCCCTAAGCGCTTTTTCAGCTAGTTTACGTGCGTTGATTTGTTGTTGTAATTTATGATTCCAGATGAGAACTATGATAAATAACAGCAAAAAACCTGCTGCAATTTGCACGATTAATCGGTAATTGGTTTTAGGTGCAAATTTAGCCTCACCCCACTTGTCAAATATTTGCTTTTTATGTTGTGCACTGATGGCCGCAAAAGCGCGATCAAGTAATGGGATGAGCGGGGCAAGCTCTTTTTTTACACCTAAGGCAAGTTCATTGGTAAATTCGGTTTTACCGACAATACGAATATTGCTGATTGCAGATTCGGAAATATTATATGAGGTATGTGCCAATGTTGATAACAGGGCATCTGCTTTTCCTGAAGAAACGGCCTCTAAGCCCTCTTTGATATTATTAACCCAGATATAATGAAGGTTAGGGTAGTGTTGTATGATGTTGTGTACATAGCAATAATCTTTAACTAAGGCAATTTTCTTGCTTGCTATTGAGGCAATGCTGTCAATATAAGGCTGATCCTGACGCATGACGATAACAATTGGGCTAGATAAGTAAGGTTTAGTGAAATTTAGCTTGGAGCGTAAGTCTGAATCGATTGCGGTAGAAATAATATCTACAGTCCCTATATTTACCATAGCAACGGATTCTTGCCATGTTTGGTTGGTGATAATATTAAATTTAATACCTAGTTGTTGTTCCACTAGCTGTAAGTGTTCGGCAACAATCCCTATATATTCCCCTTGTTTATTGACGGCTTCATAAGGCAGCCAATTAGGATCTCCAGTAAAAGTTAAATCTTGATGCTGACCCAACCATGCTTGTTCTTGTTTGCTTAATTGTAATTTGACTATTTCCAGCCTGGTACTCGATGCCACTTCTGCCCAGAGCTGGGCACTAAAGCATGCAAATACAAGTGCAATAAGAATGGAGTGACTACGTAATTTCATAGTTTCTAACTATACCAGCTTAATATGCTCAGGAAAGTGATTGTATTATTTAATCATTTGCATATGTGAACTGAGTCAACTATTTGTAGAAAACAGCTTTCTTTTTGCTGCGTTTATCACTAGATTTAAAGGGTATTGTTTTATAATACGAA
>CAZXJK010000060.1:0-11934 GCA_964640895.1 uncultured Methylomonas sp. | reverse complement strand
TTATGTGAATCACTATAAAACCAGCTATTGCTTAAACTGTGCCCTGTTTCTTGTAGCCATTGCTTTAATCGAGTGACTTTTCCATCTTGAAAGCAGGGAGTACCCGCTACGTTGCCAGTATATTGATCATTGATAAACTCAGGGGTAGTGGCAATTAAATGACTGATACCATAAAGGTTTACAATGGGTTCAGTTACAAATTTATTGGTTGCAGTGATGACTAGAATAGTATCACCACGTTGCTTATGTTTATTAATAAGCTCTTGAGCGGGTTCTAATAGAATTGGACGAATGATCTCCTCTATAAATTGTTCCCGCCAGTTGTGTAGGTCTGTTAATGAGTTGTCGGCTAATGGTTTGAGTGAAAAATTAAGAAATTCGATAATATCAAGACAGCCTTGCTTATATTCTTGATAAAAACGATCATTTTCTTGTGCATAATAGTCAGCATCAACAATGCCTTTATCGACTAAAAATTGCCCCCAAAGGTAATCACTGTCATCTGCAAGCAAGGTGTTATCTAAATCAAAAATAGCTAAACTCATTATTATTAATTTTATTGGTAGTATTTAAAAAAGGGGGATGGCATCACTCAGAAATTTATGGAACAATAGTGGCATGAGTAATGCTTTTAAGGGGCAGAAGAATAGTAAATACTGCGTACCTTATGTTTTGGGTTAAGATTTTAACATTATAGTGTCATAACTTAGAGCAATAAAAATACAGGTTTGAATAATGATTGATTCAAAAGGATACCGAGCAAATGTCGGCATCATCCTTTGTAATGCCCAGGGACAAGTGTTTTGGGCGAAGCGGTCACGTGTAAATTCATGGCAGTTTCCACAAGGAGGGATGGAAAAAAATGAAGATCCTGAACAGGCAATGTATCGTGAACTTCAGGAAGAAACTGGACTTGAGCTTAGGCATGTAGAAATTATCGGCAGAACACGCTACTGGCTAAAATACAAGTTGCCTGAGAAGTATATTAGGCGTAATTCGCACCCTTTATGTATAGGACAAAAACAAATCTGGTATTTGTTGAAACTAGTCGGTACGGAAGCAGATGTTATTTTAGATAGTCATAATAAGCCTGAATTTGATGATTGGCAATGGGTTGAATATTGGGAGCCCCTAAAGTCAGTGGTGTACTTTAAACGGAAAGTGTACCGTAAGGCGATGATGGAGTTAGGTGCTTTATTAATGCTGAAATCTATTGATGTTGATGAGCGTAGTTATTTATCAAATGATAATATGAGCGAGCACCAATAATAATGAAGTCCTTTTTGTTTGTTATGCAAAGTGCTGCATACGAAGGTAATAAGGTTCAGGAAGTACTTGATGCAGTACTTATTAGCGCAGCTTTTGATCAACAAGTTAGCCTCCTGTTATTAGATGACGCAGTCTTTCATTTAAAAAATAACCAACAAATTAGCCCATTAGCCGTAAAAGATATTAGTGCTATTTATCGCTCTCTAGAGCTTTATGATATAGAAAATGTCTATATTGAAAGTGAATCATTAGTACAACGAGGCTTGTCTTTAGGTGATTTGCTTATCCCAACAAAAATTATTAATAGGTCACAAGTAGCGGAACTGCTGCAAGCATATGATGTCGTTTTAGGTGGTTAGCGTGTGTAATCTTTACCTAATCCTAGTAACAGTGATCTGAGCAATCGGGTTACGCCAATCATACATTATTGGAGCAAGGTCGCCAATATCATGGAAGCCATTACTGATATAAATGAAGCCTTCATCAGTCGCACTAGGGTCAGAAAAAGGTGTGCCATCACAAACAGGCCCAGGGATATTGGCACAAAGCTGGTCATTTGCCTCAGTGCCTGCATCATATGCCAGAGCAAGGTACGTCATTGATCCTTTTTTGGGTAGTTCAACACCTGATAAAGCGACAAAGGTATCATTGGTTGGTAATAGCATTGCCATAACCGTCAAAGAATGTTCCCAGTGGTGGCCGCTGATTTGCACGGTCGTTGTCATGCCTGGTTCCAAAAGTCCAGTAGCGCTAGCCGCAGGCATAGTATGTGTTTCTCCTGATGCACTGGCTAAATCAGTTGCCAGCATCGCAGTATCGCCACCTTCTGCTAAGCGCTCTACCGCAACACTTGCAGGTGCTCCGAGTGAAAATGTATTGCTTGAACGATCATGTGTCGCAAAAAAGACAGGTGTGAATGATTGCCCTTTGGTTATATTGGTAATGGAAACTTCGTACTCCTTTTTTGTTTTAAAACCCTAATACGGTTACTGGGGGAAATTTGTTACAGAATAGTTTAAAAATAATTTTTAAATTGTTGGGGAAGGGGTTAATTGTGGGGTTCTCAATATTAATAAATACTTTATCCTAGGTTGTCAGGAATTGTATACGCCTCCCCATTGTTCTTTAATGCCTCTACAATAGCTTCATCAGTTAATAATTGCATATCATGTGCAGGTTGATAGCTAATATCTTCAGTGTCATCATCAATGATTTGCGAGACTAGTTGGCTGGTAAGCAGCTCAGACATCACAATTTGTACTATAGAAATAGGGATTTTCAATTCTAAACTTACTTCTTCAGCAGAATAGGGTTTTGCCCCCACTTCTGTAAAACGCTGCTTTATGGAGTGCATAATATGAATTGCAATATTGGTTTTTGAGCAAAAACTTAGCTTCTGGTATTTTTGATTAAATTGATATAACTCAATATTTTGAAAATAAAACGATAGCTCTGAGCCAAATAAGACAATAATCCAAGCAATTTGTAGCCATATCAAAAATAACGGTAGCGCAGCAAAGCTACCATAAATGGCGTTATAGCTTGAGACTCCGACTTGTAAGGTGACGTATAAAAACTGCACTATATAGTAGACGGTGCCTGCAATAATACCCGCAAAAAAACCGGCACGATAAGTGACTTTGGTATTGGGCATAAAAATGAAGATAAAACTAAATAAGCCCCATAAAATAATAATAGGTAAGTAACTGAGTAGATGTAGGGCAATAAATGTCCCAGGTAGGGCAATAACATTAATTAATGTTGTTAACTGTACTTGTACAAAAATATTAATACTATTGGCCGCAATGATCATTACGGGCGCTAATAGCATTAAAGATAGGTAGTCACTGAGTTTTCGGCCTATAGAGCGTGCTTTTTTGACGTGCCAAATATGGTTAAATGATTCTTCAATATTACTGATCACTTTCAGCACCGTCCAAAATAATACAATAATCCCAATACCTGCGACTAGGCCACCTTGGGTTGTGCCCAGCATGTTTTTTGCCATTTCTATTAGTTGTAATATCAGGCTATCTTGCTCGGGGACTTGTTCTAATATCTGTTGCTCTAAGGTTTTTTCAAAGCCAAAGCCTTTGGCTATGCCGAATAGCATGGCGATAATGGGCACGATGGATAAGACGGTGTATAAGGTTAATGCCGAGGCCCTTAAACTGCCATGATCATTGATAAAGCCATAAGCAGATAAGGTGAAAATTTTTAAATAATGTAATGCGTGTTTTTTTAAGTTTGACTCAGTGGCGTTCGCTAGTGGTTGTTGCCACATGCCATCACGAAAATAGTTGATTACTTTATGCATAATAAGTCAATTTAGCTAAAAATAAGGCAGCAATGAGTGCTGATGCTTAGAAATTATAGTCAATAACAGGTAATATATACGACGTTTGAACTAAGGTGGCAAGCCGTACATTTATTGTAAATTAATCTATCTATAATGCTAGTTAAAAAAATACTGCTCTTATTTTTTATTTTACTTACAACTGTTCCTGTGTGGGCATGGCAACCGATTGAATGGACTTCTAGTAATATTCAGGTGCTTTATGGCGGGGATTTTATTTTTGCTGAAGAAGGTCGTGCCACTGTTACTGTCGAGCATTCGCATGGTTGGAAATATGGTAAAAACTTTTTCTTTGTTGATATGTACAATAATAACGGTTTTGAAATTTATGCTGAGGTCTATTCTTATTTAAGTTTAAAAAAAATGATGGGTTCTGATGTTAGTTTGGGGCCAATAAAAGACTTTTCCTTGGCGGGCGGGGTTAATGTGAGTAATCGCCCTGCGGAAAGGAATTTTCAGGCTTATTTGGTAGGTATTAGTTTTGATTTGGCCAATCAGTATTTTGATTATTTGCAACTGGATGTGATGGCTTACAAAGATGATGGTGTGCATTCTTGGGGCGTGCAATATACGCCAGTTTGGAGCTTTCCTTTTACGTTAGGGCCGACAAAATTTAAGTTTCGTGGTTTTATTGATATTAAAGATGCCAATACTAATCGTCATGGCAATGTAACTATGTTGGCACAGCCACAATTATTATTAGATGTTGGCGATTTGGCTGGCTGGAAGTCAGATACTCTTTATATAGGTACTGAGTTTTCGTATTGGTTAAATAAGTTTGGTATACAAGATGCCAATGAAGCAGCTTGGCAAGGTATGATTATTGGTTTCTTTTGAGGGGGTGTTGTGACAGAGGGGAATTTCACAGTCTTAAGTTAGGCATTCGTAGGTTGTGGGTGAGAAACGAACCCCAACAAAAATGGGGCAATAAACTATGATTGTTGGGGTTCCTGTTGTCACCCGCAACCTACAAGAAAACCTTTAATTAACTTTCTTCAACAGTCGATTTTTCCAAACCAGAATAAACTGGGCACCAAGCTGAATAGCCTGTGGCAACCAAGATTAAGCCAATTAGTAATAAAGGTACTGATGCGAATGGTAATGATGCGAGTAATGCCGCAGACCCAGCATAAAGGCGTATTTTTTTCTCTTTAGTGCCTACGTTAATTTCAAATTTAAGCATGCGTTTAAAATCAAAGTTCATAGTTCTGCCTTTTTTCTTATTATGTTAAGTGATGGTTTGTCAAATATACAGGGCTAATAGAATTGTGCAAGTGTCTAGTGAAAAAAAAGTTAAAAAGCATTTGTGTGCAGCAAACTAAAGCTTGCCTTCAGGTATAATAACCAGCTTATTTTGGTATTTAGGTGGGTTGGCTAATGGATGTAACGGCAATTATTGATTCTTTAAACGATGCGCAACGACAAGCTGTGTCTGCGCCTGCTCGTGCCATGTTGGTATTGGCGGGAGCAGGTAGTGGTAAAACGCGGGTGTTGGTGCATCGTATTGCCTGGCTAATTAAAATAGAGCATATTGCACCGCATAATATTCTAGCGGTGACCTTTACCAATAAAGCGGCCAAGGAAATGCGTGGACGGGTAGAAGACTTGCTCAATATTTCTGCGCGTTCAATGTGGATAGGTACCTTTCATGGTTTGGCGCATCGTTTTTTACGCCAGCATAATGAAGAAGCCAAATTGCCGAGTACTTTTCAAGTGATTGACTCAGATGATCAACTACGTTTGATCAAACGCTTAATGAAGTCAATGCAGATTGATGATAAACGTTGGCCGCCTAAGCAAATGGTCTGGTTTATTAATGCGCAAAAAGATGAAGGCATTCGTGCTAAAGATATTCCGGAAACCCAAGACTTATACCTGCAAGTGCAACTATCAATCTATCGAGCTTATGAAGATTTATGTGCACGTTCTGGCTTGGTAGATTTTGCGGAGTTATTATTAAAAGCCCATGAAACCTTACGTGATAATGCTGAACTATTAGCTTTTTACCGTGACCGTTTTAAGCATGTGCATGTAGATGAGTTTCAAGATACCAATACCATTCAATATGCGTGGTTACGTTTATTAACTGAAGGCCAAGATAATTTATTTGTGGTCGGGGATGATGATCAATCTATCTACGGTTGGCGGGGGGCTAAAATTGAAAATATGTTCAATTTTCAAAAGCATTATCCTAATCATCAATTAGTGCGCTTAGAACAGAATTACCGTTCTACTGGCAATATTTTAAAAGCTTCCAATGCACTGATTGCTTGTAATGAAGGGCGTATGGGTAAAGAGTTGCGTACGGATAGTGGTGATGGTGATTTAATTTCCTTATATTCTGCTTTTAATGAACAAGATGAAGCGTATTTTGTGGTTGAGCGCATTAGGAAGTGGGTGGCAGAAGGCAATTTACGTGCTGGTGTTGCTATTCTTTACCGCTCCAATGCGCAATCGCGGCAATTTGAAGAAAAGTTAATGGCGACAGGCACGCCGTATCGAGTATATGGTGGCTTACGCTTTTTTGATCGTCTGGAAATCAAAAATGCCTTGGCTTATTTATATCTGATGGCACATAAAGATAATGATGCGGCCTTTGAACGTATTATTAATACGCCAACCCGTGGCGTGGGTGCGAAGACTATTGATGAAATTCGGCAACTTGCTAGACGTGAAGAGTTGACTCTATGGGCGGCTATGGTTGAGCTCATTAAAACAGAGCATTTTACACCGCGTGCGGCTAATGCTTTAAAGGGCTTTGCTATTTTGATTAATAAGTTGATCAAAGAGTCTGATGGTTTAGATTTGTATGAGCAAGTAAAGTTGGTGATTGAATCCAGTGGGCTCATTGCATTTCATAAAAAAGAGAAGGGTGATAAGGGCGAAGCGCGGGTAGAAAATTTAGAAGAGCTGGTTAATGCTGCGCGTCAATTTGAATATGATGAGGACAGTGCTGAAGGAGCGAGTGAGCTGGATGTGTTTTTAACGCATGCAGCGTTGGAATCGGGTGATGCGCAAGGCGATGATTTTGATGATTGTGTGCAACTAATGACCATGCATAGTGCCAAGGGGCTGGAATTTCCTATGGTCTTTATGGTGGGTTTGGAAGAGGGCTTATTTCCTTCGCAGCAGTCCGTTGATGATCCTGGACGTTTGGAAGAAGAGCGGCGCTTGTGTTATGTGGGGATGACCCGAGCGATGCAATTACTCTATATAAGTTATGCTGAATCACGACGTTTATACGGTAAAGAAAATTACCCACGGCCTTCACGGTTTTTAAAAGAAATTCCTGCTGAGCAATTACAGGAAATTCGCATGCGTGCTAATGTGACTAAGCCTGTGCTGCCGACTAAGCAAAAAATGGGTAAGATTGCACCAGGGACAAGTGGTCGCTATAAACTGGGGCAGCGGGTGAGCCATGCAAAATTTGGTGAAGGAGTGGTATTACAAGTTGATGGGCAAGGTGCGCAAGAGCGCGTGCAGATCAATTTTGCGACAGCAGGTATGAAGTGGTTAATGTTGTCTTATGCCAAACTGGATGTACTGTAGGAGGGACTTTTAGTCGCGATTTAAAAACAGGTCGCGGCTAAAAGCCCCTCCTACAATGAGGTGTTGCTTAAGCTTTGCGTTGACGTACGGCGAAGCCTATCATGCCCGACATTAATAGTATTAATGTTGTGGGAGCAGGGACGGTATCGGCAACAAAGACAGTAACGGCTGTTTGGGACATATTGACTGTTGCACCTGGATCAATAAAGTTTAGACCAGTAACAAAAGCTAGTGGATCAGTAGGGTCGAGCAATAAGGCAGTATCAATACCTCTAATGCCAAACTTGCTGATGCCTAGTGGGTCTGTGAAGTTATAGCCAATCCCCCCCGTAAGATCTATGCCTGAATCTGCTAAGGTTCCAAAGCCGTCATCAAGCCATAAATCAAATTGGTTACCTACACCAAAACCGACGGGTAATAAAACGTCAGTAAACAAGTTAGGGCCTGAAGTGATTTCATAATCGTAGCCATATGCTACAAAAGGGTCAATAAAGGTGAAACCGTTGGAGTTAGGGGTGAAAGTAAATTCGAAAATACTATCATCAGTATTGTTGGTGTCTGTGTCAGGCATTATTGGTGTATCGGGTGTTAGGCCATCTGCTAGGAGTTCGAACTCAGTGAGCGTATAGCTTATATCTGCATAACCTTCTAGGTATGAGTCGGAAAGAAAATCATATAGCTGACTTTCTTTATCGTAATAGTAAGTCCAGTGGTCATCGTAGCTAATAAACATATCATTGATAGGACTGTCATCAGTAAATTGGATATCCCAAATGCTGACTTCGCTACCGTACATATACATATCTGAGTCGTATGTGTCAAAGGAGAGGCTTAAATCAGCATATGTAGATTCGGCGAGTGCAGGGAGTGTGTCAGGTAATGTATTGTCTATGGGCAGGTTGTCATGCCCAGCAAAGCTGAGGTACATGCTAACACCCTCTAATTGGTATGTTAGATCGCTAGAAGGCTCATCAAAACCCAAAGAGGGAAATAGTTCAAAACTAAATGATTCTATATCTGAAAAAAATTCTGGGAGAGCGTCATCCATCCCCATCATGTCGTCGTGAGGGCGATAATCTTGAATAAAATAGCCGCCTCCCTCACACGGACCCCATTCACAATCGAAGTTTGATGAGCTACTTAGGGTGACGCTAGGGTTTGTGTCATAGCCAGAAATTTGAAAACTTTGATAGTCGTTGCTAGTGCCAGATGTGACATGGCTAGCAGTTGTGACGTACATGTTCTTGAAGCCATACCCGCTCGAACCTTCTCCTACTAAAACTTGCCCTGTTTCACCATTTGCAGAACTTAGATTAAGCGTAAAGGATTCATTGCTTACGTTATAGTGTGCTCGGCTACGGGTAGAGGTATCAGTATCATAAGCATATGTGCCTGTCTGCGGTGCTGAGCTATTATAGGTGAACTGACCAGAGATACTGGAATTGGCCTCGGTAAAATTACTGGTCACATCTTGGTTGATATAGGGGGATAGATCCATCATATATCCCATGTAATCGTTGTTATAGTCACTTATCTGTAAGTACAGATCAGAATAGTCATAGTTAAGATCAGCAGAAAAGGTATAGATTGATCCTGTTGCTGGAGGAGGGACGACTGTGGCAGCAATGGCGTTTAAACTAAAGCCGCCCACACTACGGGGAGAATAGTTAAAAGGCCTGTATTTCGTTTTATCTTCATGGTGTTTCCTTGGGTTATGTGGTTAGTTATTTTTTGATAGTTACATCACTATTCGGATTATATTAAGCAAAAATTGCACCATGTTATATATTTTATATATTATTCAATTGATTACTATATCTAGTTTGTCAGTTATGTTTTTTTAGAGAGAACTTGTGTAAAAAAAGCTGACACTCTAGTTGTGTATATTGTGTATATTGTGGATTTTAGGTGTACTTAAGTATTTGATGTGGCGTTAGAATAAAGTAATTTATATTTAAAAAATAAAGACTTAGTGCCTGAACTAATGGAATTGATAAGCTGTAAAAAATATTGACAGTGCGGACTGTTAGGTGAGCTTGGACTTTTCAGGTTAAGTGGTTGACTCTAGTGTGTGTTATTATTGTTTTTGATCGCTAGGGTTTAATGCCCAAAGCACATGTTCTTTCACTAACTCAGATGGGTGCAGAAGTTTGCTTACTAAAGTGTGTGTTATCCTATCCGAAGTAGGTATATTGCCCAGTGCAACTGCAATATTACGTAACCATTGTTCATAACCAATACGCCGAATAGCAGAGCCTTCGGTTTTGCTTAAAAATTCTTGTTCACTCCAATTAAAGAGTTCGATAAGGTGGCTAGCATTTAAATTATGCCTAGGGTTAAAATCAGCCTCAGTACTGAGCCTAGCAAAACGGTTCCATGGGCAAATTAACTGACAATCATCACAGCCATAAATACGATTACCCATTAAAGGACGATATTCAACTGGGATAGAACCTTTTAATTCAATGGTCAGATATGAAATGCACTTTCTAGCATCCACTTGATAGGGAGCGACAATGGCTTGTGTTGGGCATATGCCGATACAAGCTGTACATTTTCCGCAGTGGTTGTCACTTTTTGCATCTATTGCTAATGGCAATGAGGTATAAATTTCCCCTAAAAAAAACCAAGAGCCTGCTTTGCGATTGATGATATTGCTGTGTTTACCTATCCAGCCTAAGCCTGCTTTTTCGGCAATGGCTTTTTCCAGTACGGGTGCTGAATCTACAAAAGCACGATAGCCAAATATGCCCACTTCCTGTTCAATGCGCTGGGCTAATTTTTGTAAGCGTTTACGTAATACTTTATGGTAATCACGGCCTAGGGCATAGCGGGAAATAAATGCGGCGACTGGATTATTTAGTGTATTTTCAATTTCCTGAGCGGCTTCAGGTAGATAGTCCATGCGGACTGAAATAATGCTGATGGTGTCGGGCTGTAGCAGAGCAGGGCGGCTACGCTTTAAGCCGTGCTTATGCATATAGTCCATATCCGCATGATAGCCTTGGGCGAGCCAACTTGCTAAGCGCTGTTCGGCTTGTTGTAAATGGGTGTCAGTGATGCCTACTTGTTGAAAGCCTAAGTCCATACCCCATTGTTTTATTTGTTGGGACAGTTCATTGATTGCGGGTTCCATTCTATAATGCTTATTTAGGGTTAATGGTTTATTCAAACATATCGTTATTTTAAACCGTTCTAGTCTATGAAGCACTGCCATTAAGTTAAGAGGTCATGTTATTGTAAGCAATGGCTTATCCTGTAGGCTGGGTTAGATTTTTTTGCGAAGCAATAAAAACGTAACCCAGCAAAGCCTGGCATATGTGTAAATGCTGGGTTACGTTAGTTGCGCTTCGCTTACTAATCTAACCCAGCCTACAGGATAAATAACTTATTTTTATGGGGTTGTGCACTAACTTAATGGCAATGAACCAATGAAGGGATAGAAAATCTAGGCAATAGCTTATGCAAACTTTACCAATAAACTTATATTCTGCTCAGCAGGCTAGAGATATAGATCACAAAGCGCAGCAACAAATACCCATCACTGGTTTTCTGTTAATGACGGCAGCAGCGGAGGCGGGCTTTGCAGTTATACAAACGCATTTCTCGACCGCTAAAAATATATTAATCTTGTGTGGTGCAGGCAATAATGCAGGCGATGGCTATTTAATCGCTAAACTTGCTTTGCAAGCTGCTTATCAGGTGCAATTAGTGGCTGTGGGAGTGCCTGACAAATTAGCAGGGGATGCGGCATTGGCCTATCAAGCTTTTATTGAGGTTGGTGGCATTGTTTTACAAGATTTCAGTACTATGGTCACAGTTGACTTGGTTGTTGATGCTTTATTAGGGACAGGGCTTGATCGTCCTGTTACGGGGGCTTTTGCCACTGCGATAGACTATGTAAATAATTTAAATGTACCAGTTTTAGCAATTGATGTACCGTCAGGTTTAAATGCAGATACAGGCAATGTGATGGGCTGTGTTGTGCAGGCTGATATGACCCTTACCTTTATTGTATTGAAACAAGGGCTGTTTACTGGTTTGGCGGCTGATTATTGCGGTCAGATACTATTTGCTGATTTGCAAGTGGCAGCGGAGGTAATAGCAACAGAGTATTGCCAAGCAAGCTTGTTGTGCGCACAAAAGTTAGCTAAACGTTCAGCTTGTGCGCATAAAGGTTATTTTGGGCATGTTTTGGTAGTGGGTGGCGATTATGGCTATGCTGGAGCCGCTATGTTAGCGGCTGAGGCGGCTTTGAATGCAGGTTCCGGATTGGTCAGTGTTGCTACCCGTAAGCAGCATGCGCAGCAAGTGCATCTTACTTGTCCTGAGTTAATGGGGCATGCACTTAATCAAGTGAGTGATATAGCTACTTTATTAGATAAAGTAACTGTTTTGGTGTTGGGGCCAGGGTTGGGGCAAACAGCATGGGCTAAAGAGATATGGATTGAGTTAATTCAGCATGATATGCCTAGAGTTATTGATGCGGATGCATTGAATTTATTAGCAAAATCTCCTTGTTATGCCGATAATTGGGTATTAACACCTCACCCTGGTGAGGCGGCGCGCTTATTAAATTGTACAACTACCGATATTTTACAAGACAGGTTTTGGGCAGTACGTGAGTTACAGAAAAAATATGGTGGTGTTTGTATTTTAAAAGGAGCAGGTACTTTGGTGACGGCAGGAGAGCATGTTTATGTGAATACCACGGGTAACCCCAGGATGGCTTCAGGTTGCATGGGGGATGTGTTGGCGGG
>CAZXJK010000059.1:0-11970 GCA_964640895.1 uncultured Methylomonas sp. | reverse complement strand
TGCTTCATTATGTTGAGTTATTTTGCGAGGTATTAAAGTGCTATCTTGCATGAGTGATGTAACGACTGGCACTTATTTCTAACATCTTATATAACATAGCAATATGCCCCCTAAGTTCATTAAAATATTACTATTTTTGATTTTTCCCGCATTGATATTAACTAGTTGTAGTGAAAGTGACCCTGTTATTAATGATATTCGTAGCCAAGGTAAGTTGATTGTACTCACTCGCAATGCACCTACGACCTACTATCTTGGTGCAGATGATGCGCCAGCAGGCTTTGAATATGATTTGAGTATGGCCTTGGCCGATTCATTGAATGTTGAAGTGGAATATAAAATTTATGACAAAATTGAAGATATTCTTGCTGCTATTAATGACGGGGAAGGGCACCTTATTGCGGCGGGTTTGACTCATACAGATCCCAGAGCGGTTAATCATATCTTTGGGCCTGGCTATAAGTCAGTGCAGCAGCAGGTTGTTTGTCATCGTGCAGGGCGATTACCTAAAGGTACTGAGGACTTATTGACGCGTTCAATTTTGATTGTTGCAGAAAGTAGTTATCAGGAAACTTTACAGGAACTGCAAAAAGACTATCCTGAACTAAATTGGGAAGCGACCAATGAATTATCAACTGAGCAGGTATTGGAAAAAATAGTTAACAAAGAAGTAGACTGTACCGTTATCGATTCCAATATTTTTACATTAAATCGGCGTTATTTCCCAGCCTTAATCACTGCTTTTCCTATCTCTGAACAGCAGGATTTAGCGTGGATATTGCCGCTAGATGCAGAATTTTTTCAGCAATATGTAAGTGATTGGTTTGTAAAAATTGAAAAAAATTCATTGTTGAGTATTATTAAAGAGCGTTATTACGGTTATGCGGATATTTTTGATTATTATAATAATCATATCTTTTTAAAACGCATCAAGAGTCGTTTGCCTAAATACGAATCTGCTTTTAGACAATATGCGGAGCAATATCAAGTGCCTTGGACTTTATTAGCCGCGCAGTCATATCAAGAATCAGGCTGGAATGCTAAAGCACGTAGCCACACGGGAGTGCGTGGTTTAATGATGTTAACCCAAACAACAGCCAAGGCAATGGGGATAAAAAAACGTATTGACCCATTACAAAGTATTAAAGGTGGCGCAAAATACCTGAATTATATGTTAAAAAGGGTACCAAAAGATGTTGCTGATGCAGACCGAGTTTGGTTTGCTCTGGCAGCTTATAATGTTGGTTTTGCACATATGTTGGATGCTCGAAAGCTAGCCAGAGAGCTGGGAAAGAGCCCAAGTACTTGGCATGATCTGCGTGAGGTCTTGCCACTATTAAGCCAGAAAAAGTACTACAAGGGTTTAAAATATGGCTATGCAAGAGGCTCAGAGCCAGTAAAATATATCGACAGAATACGCTATTACCAAGATGTACTGGTACATGCGTTGCAGAAGTAGGAAGGGCTTTAGCTGCGATCGAAAAAAAAGCTCTAAATGCTCAAAATGTGTTGGTGATCCAAGAAAATTTTAACAATCTTTGCTATTATTTTTACATCTTTTTAAACTAAGGGAGCAGGAAATAAATAATCATCCAATTTTTAAAACCGATAAGCCAGTATTAGTGGCATCTCTGGAAAATTTTGGATGATTTAATTTTTCCATTTCCCTAATGATGAAACCTTATATCAATGCAGAATAGGGTAAATTCAAATGGAGAATCTAGTGCGTATTTTTTTATTATTAATTAGCTTATGGTGTTTACCTCAGTATGTAGCAGCAGGTGATGATGAATCGGTAGAAAAAACCATTGAATATCTAGAAATGACACCAAAATTTACCGTTAATCTTGCTGAACCCAGAAAATACTTGCGTATTAATGTACAGCTAATGGTTGAAGGGGATAAGGCGATTGAAAAAGTTAGAAAGCACTTTCCAGTATTACGTCATAACTTGATTATGTTATACAGTGGTATGTCGGCAGCTGACTTACAAACTATGGAGCAACGGAAAAAATTAAGAGAAGATTCTTTAAGAGCGGTAGAGAATGCCTTAGAAAAACATGCAAAAAATAGTGATGGTTTAAGAGATTTATTTTTTACAGAATTTTTAGTTCAGTAACAATAAACTATGTAGCCAAATAATCACCTGACTAACAATAATTCTTAAAATCATGACTAAAGGGTAAACCGTAGCATAACTAATGGCAACAGCAGGTGAACTATTAAGCGAATTGGCAAAGGCCAATGCTGGAGGATCGGTCATACTGCCTGCAAGCAAACCACACAAAGATAGAAAATTTATTTTATAAAAATAACGGCCTAAAACAACGCCTAATTAGGGTTTTGATTAGAAGCTGATATAGCCAATTCATATGGGTTTAAGCGTTGCTTTAGGTTAAGCTTAGCGACACTTCTACAAATTGAGCGTCGATAATTTGATAGCCACGTAATTCTAATACGCCTTTGATATTAAGGGAAATGATGATGTACAGTGCTTCAGGGTAGTTAGCCTGCTCCAAGTCAGTTGTAGAGGGTGTTGCAGGTGCTGTTGGGTGTGAGTGATAAATGGCAAATAGTTGCTCGTTATTATCGCGCATATTGGCCATAGCTTGAATTTGTTGTTGTGCATCTAAATCAAAAAAGCGGCTGGGGTTAGCCGAGGTATTTTGTATGGGGTAGCTACGGTAAGCAATGTCATTTTTACTGCTGACTAGCCCACAGACTTCCTGATCTGGTGTTTGTTGGGCATGGTGGAGCAAGTTTTGTACAATTTTTCTGGGGATTGCAATTTCTGTTATTTTTTCTGACATGATGATAACTATTGTTTAAAGAGAGGCTGACCATTGTGCGTAGCTCACGCGCGGTTGGTTTGCTAAATCGTGTAGGCAATGAATATTTTGGTAGCCATGTTTCTGCAGAATGGCATGTATCTGTGTTTTTTGTTGGTAGCCATGCTCAAGAATTAGGTAGCCACCCTTGTTGAGATAATGCCGACTTTGTGCACAAATTTGTATTATATCCTGTAGGCCTTGTTGTTCGGCAATTAAGGCGCTATCGGGTTCAAAGCGAACATCGCCTTCTGCTAGGTGTGGGTCACTGGGAGATATATAAGGTGGGTTACTCACTATAAAATCAAAATTATCTTGTGGGACTTGTTGCAACCAGTCGCTATGTAGAAAAGTGACTTGCGGCGTATGGTTAAGTGCGGCATTTTTTTTTGCTATATTTAAAGCTTTAATACTGCTATCGACAGCGGTAATTTGTAGCTGTGGACATTCTGCAGCCAGTGTTATTGCAATAATGCCCGAACCTGTGCCTAGGTCAATTAATTTGGCGGTAGGGTTGTTCTGAATCAGTTGCAAGCATAGCTCGATAACTGTTTCAGTATCAGGGCGTGGAATTAAGACATCATGATTTACCTGAAAATCACGGGACCAAAATTCACGACTGCCGGTAATATAAGCAATAGGCTGGCCTTGCTGTCGCTGAGCCAATAGGTGGGTAAATTGACTAAATTGTTCGCTATCAAGTTGTCTTTCAGGCCATGTGCGTAAATAGCTACGGTTTTTTTTTAGCACATGGCACAATAAGATTTCTGCATCCAAGTCAGCAGAATCTGATATATCTTGAAGGCTCTGTGCAGAGTTGGAGAGCAAGGATTGAATATCTTGCATTTTGCTTATTCTTCACCTAGTTGGGTCAATAACTCAGCTTGATGTTCGTTAATCAATGGCTGAATAACATTATCCAGATTCCCTTGCATAATTTCATCTAGCTTATACAGGGTTAGATTAATGCGATGATCCGTTAAGCGACCTTGTGGGTAGTTATAGGTGCGAATGCGTTCGGAGCGGTCACCACTACCGACTTGTAGTTTGCGGTTCTCTGCATTTTCAGAATGCTGTTTTTCCTGTTCAGCAGATAATAGGCGTGATTGTAGTACTGCCATGGCGCGCGCTTTGTTTTTGTGTTGCGAACGCTGATCCTGACATTCGACTACGACACCTGTTGGTAAATGCGTTATCCGTACCGCAGAATCGGTTTTATTGACGTGCTGTCCCCCTGCGCCAGAGGCGCGAAAGGTATCTATGCGTAAGTCACTAGGGCTAATGTCAATATTATCAACTGCTTCGGCTTCGGGCATAATGGCAACAGTGCAGGCAGATGTGTGTACACGGCCTTGTGACTCAGTTTCTGGTACGCGTTGTACTCGGTGAGCGCCAGCTTCAAATTTTAGTTGCGAATAAACGTCTTGGCCTGCAATGCGTAGAATGATTTCACGGTAACCGCCGTGTTCACCACGTGTTTCGCTGGTGGTTTCTATATTCCAGCCTTTGTTTTCTGCATAACGCATATACATGCGTGCTAAATCGCCCGAGAAAATAGCAGCCTCATCACCACCTGTTCCTGCGCGAATTTCCATATAGATATTACGATTATCATTGGGGTCTTGCGGCAGTAGTAAAATTTGTAGTTCGTGTTCCAGTGTTTCTTGCTCTTGTGCCGCTTCGGCTATTTCTTCTTTAGCCATGTCGCGAATTTCTGCATCGTCTTCCTGCAGCATTTCTTGGGCAGAACTGATGGTTTCTTGGGTTACCAAAAATCTTTTATAGCAATCCACCAAAGGATTGATTTGCGCATATTCTTGGCTTAGTGCACGAAATTTATTTTGGTCACTTTGTACTTCGGGTTGCGAAAGTAAGGCGGAAATTTCGTCAAAACGTTCTGATAGATTTTCTAATTTGGTATTTATCGAGCTTTTCATTGCGTGTCTTCTAGTTTAAATAATTCTCGGGCAGCGGCAATGAGGTCATGGCGGTCATTTTCGCTAGCTTTTCTTAGCTGGCTGCAAGGGGTGTGTATTAATTTGTTGGTCAGAGTATGTGCTAATTGTTGTAAAACATCTTCTGGGGCATTACCATTTTTTAAGGCTGCGAGAGCTTTGGCAAGGCTTTCTTGCTGTAGTTGGCTGGCTTGGTCGCGATAATTAACAATCGTTGATTGCACTGTTTGTGCTTTCATCCAGGCTAAAAAATGATCGACATTAGCATCAATAATTTCTTCGGCTTGTTCGGCGGCTTGGCGGCGTGAATTTAGATTGTCTTGGATGATATTTTGCAGGTCATCAACGGTGTATAAAAATACGTCATTTAGTTTGGCAACTTCTGGCTCTATATCGCGTGGGACTGCGAGGTCAACCATAAACATTGGCTTGTGTTTGCGTTTTTTTATAGCGCTTTCTACGAGCCCTTTACCTAGAATAGGCAGTTGACTGGCTGTGGATGAGACTATAATATCAGCCTCTGCGATATGCAATGCTAATTCGGAAAGGGCAATGGCATAGCCATTGAACTGGCTAGCAAGGGCATGGGCTTTGTCGTAGGTGCGATTAGCAATAATAATGCGGCTCACGCCATTTTGGTGCAGGTGTCTGGCGGTCAGTTCAATGGTTTCGCCTGCGCCAATTAATACCGCAGTTTGTTCGCTGAGGTCATCAAAAATTTGTTTGCTTAATTGTACCGCTGCAAAAGCAACAGAAACTGAGCTGGAGCCAATCGCAGTATCAGTGCGCACCTTCTTGGCGGTAGAAAAGGTATGCTGGAATAGTTTCCCCAGGTCTTTGCCAAGCGTACCTGCAGTAATTGCAGTTTGATAGGCAGTTTTCATTTGCCCTAATATTTGCGGTTCGCCTAGTACCATAGATTCTAAGCCGCTGGCTACCCGAAAGATATGACGGATAAAGGCGTTGTCGGTGTGTGCGTATAGGTAGGGCTGAAACTCGGAGTGACTAAGTTGCCGGTTGCGGGAGATCCAGTTGATAATAGGATCAATGTCGCTATTATGAGTTGTGCAGTAGATTTCAGTGCGGTTACAGGTTGACAAAATAACGGCTTCCGAAATTTGCTGTTGCTGCCATAGATCCTGTACCGCATCACTTAATATTTCCGCAGGAAATGCTAGGCGCTCTCGGATTGCAACGGGGGCTGTTGTATAATTTATTCCTAAAGCGAGAAGTGTCATTACTGCCTGTTATGTTTTATAGTTTACGGATAGACTTGAAATCATAAATTAATCGTATATTCTAAGGAACTTTGTTGGTTTAGCCAAATGGAATAAACTATCTATGTCATTTAAATGCTGTTTAAAAGCATGCGGGCTGCTTCTCAGGTTTTTAGTGAAAGTAGTGTTATTGCGGTATAAACAGTGTATTTAGAGATATTTATGGGTATTTCAGCAAGCTAGTTTAAATTTTATTTGATTGGATGTAGGGAAGTATTTTGGTTCATGCGGGTCTATTGCAGCTTAAAAATTAAGGAAATTTCATTGATAGTTTTAAAAATAATGATAGTTGTTGGTGTTTTGATGCAGGTAGCGTGTACGACATCATCGGGCCCTGAGCGAGGGCTTGGAGAGATGTCCGAAACAGAGGCAGTTAAAACAGAAGCCTTGAATACGGAAACTAAAAAAACAGCAATTGATCCTGATGTCTTGTTTCTGTTGATGACCGCAGAGATAGCTGGGCAGCGTGGTCAATATGGTTTGGCTTTGGATGGTTACTTGCGTGCAGCTAAGCGGGTTAACGATGTTAATGTCTCTAAGCGTGCAGCTAAGATTGCGTTGTATTTGCAAGATGAGTCCCGATTAAAGCAGTCGCTGGATTTATGGATGGAAATGGAGCCTGATAGCTTGGAGGCGCGGCAACTTATGGCTATTGCTGCATTGAAGTCAGGTGATAGGCAGGTTGCATATGAGAATGTTGAGTATATTTTGCAGGGAGATACCGCGGGGTTTGAGGCAAGAGCATTAGTAATGCTTAAGAGTTTGCCAGAGCTATCCAGCCAGAATTTAGCAAAGCAGGTTTTTGCTGATTTGAGTACTAAGTACCCTGAAAATGCGCAGCTATATTTTTTGCAGGCTTTAATTGAGGTACGGCAAAAGCGGCCAGGGGCGGCACAAGAGCAAATTAGCAAAGCTTTGGCGCGTGATCCTGATTGGCTAAAGGCTTTGGTGTTGCAAGCACAGTTATATATAGGTGAGCAAAAGTTGGCAGAAGCAACTGAGGTCTTGCAGCGAGCCGTTGCTGAAGAGGAAAATGCACGCATAAGTGAGCAGATTGCCCAATTATTAATACAGCAAGAAAGATATGATGAAGCTAAGCAGGTTTTACAGCGTTTAATAGAGCAGTATCCTGAAAATAATGAGTTTAAATTTAAGTTGGCTCTAGTGTATTTGCAAACAGAGGAAACAACAAAAGCTCGAGTAATTTTAGAACCTTTAATAACTGAAAAAACGTTTCGTGATAGAGCGGCATTTTATTTGGGGCGCATGGATGCTAAAGAAAAGAACTATAGCGCAGCTATAATATGGTTTGATGCTATTGGGGGCGCTCCATATAAATTTGAAGCAAATATTAGTGCTATATTATTACTGATGGATCAGCATCGAAGCCAGGATGCTTTGATTAGAGTTGGGCGTTTAAGGACTGAATTTCCAGAGAAAAAAAGTGAATTGATATTGCTTGAGTCAGAGATATATACGCAAACAAATGATTATCAGAAAGCATTTGATTTATTGACGAGTGCATTATTAGATGACTCGGACAATAAAAAAATTCTTTATGCACGTGCGCTTATTGCTGAAAAGTTAGGTAAGTTGCAAATACTTGAAGATGACTTGAAGTATATTTTGGAGAAAAATCCTGATGATGCCAATGTATTAAATGCTCTTGGCTATACCTTAGCTGATAAGACTACTCGGTACCAAGAGGCGCAAAAATATTTGGAAAAAGCGATTACCTTAAAGCCAAATGAGCCAGTAATTATTGATAGTTATGGGTGGTTGTTGTTTAAGCAAAATAAATTGGCAATGGCGCGCGAATATTTGTTGCGTGCCTATGCTGCTGATCCCCAAGCAGAAATAGCGGCGCATTTGGTTGATGTGTTGTGGGCTTTAGGAGGCAGGCAGGAAGCTGAAACAATCTTAAATGAGGCATTGGCTAAGTATCCTGAGGATGAGTTGCTGCTGGAAGTAAAGCTGCGCTTGCTCGGTCATAAATAAATGCAAAAAAAAATAGGTTTATTATTGCTGCTGCTATGCATGGTCGCTTGTACGCCACAAGCGGTTTATGAAATGCAGAAAGGGCAAGGGTTTAGTGCGCAACAGTATTTAGATGCAGGCCATTGGCGATTGCAGGGGCGGTTAGTTCTAAAAGGTGATGATGTGTTGACGGCTAATATTCAGTGGCAGCATGATGCATTGGTTGATGACTTAAAGCTTGCAGGAATGTTGGGCTTGGGAGCAATTCGGATTACGCTGGATGATAGTGGGATTAGCTTGGATAAAGGTCAGGGTAATAAGCAAACATCAAGAGATGTGGATGCTTTTATCGCGCAAGAGATAGGTTTTATAGTGCCAATTAGTGCGTTACGCTTTTGGGTGCTAGGTGTGCCATTGCAAAATGAGCCAGTTAGGCAATTGACTGATGGCTTTGAGCAGTTAGGCTGGCAGGTGAAATATAAAGGCTATTTACAGACCACAGCAGGTGCGATGCCACATAAGATTAGTGTCACTAAAAATGCATTAAAGTTAAAATTGGTAGTAGATCAGTGGGAAATAGAATGACAGAACAAATTGATACTGAGTTGGGTTGGGGGATAAGATGGCCTGCACCTGCAAAATTAAATTTAATGCTAAGAATTGTCGGCCGAAGAGATGATGGCTATCATTTGTTGCAAACTGTATTTCAGATAATTGATATGACTGATGGCATTACCTTTACTAGAGTTAATGATGGTAGAGTGTGCTTAAAGAAAACGATACCAGGAGTAAAAGAGGCTGATGACTTGACTGTGCGTGCCGCAGAAATCCTGAAGCAAGCAATAGGGTATCAAGGTGGGGTTTGTATTGATGTTGAGAAAAACCTGCCAATGGGCGGCGGCTTAGGTGGTGGTAGTTCTGATGCGGCTACAGTTTTAGTGGTACTGAATAAGCTTTGGGGGCTAAACTTATCCCAAGAACGCTTGATGGAGTTGGGTGTGCAATTGGGAGCTGATGTGCCGGTATTTATTAATGGTGCAAGTGTCTGGGCTGAAGGCGTGGGTGAGAAATTATCTAATATTGATTTGCCTGATGCGTGGTTTGTTGTTGTTAAGCCTGATTGTCATGTCGATACCCGAAAAATATTTACCACAAAAGATTTGACAAGAGATAGTAAATCAATCACAATATCGGACTTCAACTCGGGGCAGGTTAGAAATGACTGTTTGGATGTTGTTAAGCAGCTTCATGTTGAGGTAGCGGGGGCTTTAACTGAGCTTGCGCAATATGGAGATGCAAGGCTGACAGGAACGGGTGCATGTGTGTTTGTGCAGTTTGACGATAAAATGTCGGCAGAAGGAGTTTGTAATAAGCTTTCTTTGCAAAAAGAGGTTTATTTAGCTAAAGGATTGGCTATTTCACCATTACATAAGCAAATGAGTGAACTCTTTAATTTCTAAATTGGGCTGTCGCCAAGCGGTAAGGCACGGGGTTTTGATCTCCGCATACCCAG
Organism: uncultured Methylomonas sp.; assembly: GCA_964640895.1. Classification (GTDB taxonomy): domain Bacteria; phylum Pseudomonadota; class Gammaproteobacteria; order Methylococcales; family Methylomonadaceae; genus Methyloprofundus. The sequence goes on along the minus strand of CAZXJK010000059.1, from coordinate 2,420 downwards.
GTTCGAATCCTGGCAGCCCAGCCATTTATCTTCCATAATAAAATCAGTTCGGCATTAAATAAAGGTGCTCAACAATGAGTGATACTTCGATGAGTGATACTTCAATGATGATTTTTTCTGGGAATGCCAATCTGGGATTATCAAAAGGGATAGTTCGGCGGCTAAATATGCGTTTGGGAATGGCGTCAGTTGGTCGATTTAGTGATGGCGAAGTGACAGTTGAAATTGAGGAAAATGTAAGAGATAGGGATGTCTTCATTATCCAGCCTACATGTACTCCAACCAATGAAAATCTGATGGAGTTATTGGTGATGATAGATGCTCTAAAGAGAGCTTCGGCATCGCGAATAACGGCAGTCATGCCTTATTATGGATATGCCCGACAAGATCGGCGTTCGCGTTCGGCTCGAGTGGCAATTAGTGCGAAGCTGGTTGCTAAAATGGTCGGCGTTGCAGGTGCAGACAGAGTTTTGACGGTTGATCTGCATGCTGATCAAATACAGGGGTTTTTTGATATACCTGTAGATAATGTATATGCCTCGCCATTGCTATTGGGTGATGTGTGGCGGCAAAAATACAAAGATTTAATAGTGGTCTCGCCTGATGTGGGTGGGGTTGTAAGGGCGAGAGCTCTAGCCAAGCGCTTGGATGATGCGGATTTGGCAATTATAGATAAGCGTAGGCCGAGAGCTAATGTAGCTGAGGTAATGCATATCATAGGTGATGTAAGTGGGAAAACTTGCGTCATAGTAGATGATTTAGTGGATACAGCTGGTACTTTATGTAGTGCGGCGGCAGCGCTAAAAAAACAAGGGGCTGTTAAGGTGGTTGCTTATTGTACGCATCCGGTTTTGTCGGGAAGTGCAATAGATAATTTAAGTAGTTCTGTATTGGATGAGTTGGTGGTGACGGATACCATTCCGCTGAGTAAAGAGGCGGGGTCGATAGGGATGATTCGGCAGTTAAGTGTCGCAGATATGTTAGCTGAGACAATAAGAAGAATAGCAGCAGGTGAGTCAGTTAGCTCGCTGTATGTTGATTAATAATTTTAAGCATAGTTTGCAGGGTATGGAGAGGTTGGATGTCTAGCGTTTTTGAATTTGAAGCTTTAAGTAGAGCAAATGCAGGTACAGGAACTGCAAGAGCAATTCGCCGTAATGGCAATATTCCTGCTGTGATCTATGGTGGTTCGGGTGAGCCTGAGCTGATCGAGTTGAATCATAATGAAGTTGCCAAAAGTTTGGCTAATGAGGCTGTTTACTCGCATATTTTGGAGTTAAGCGTTGATGGTAAGGTGCAAAATGCTATCTTAAAAGATATGCAAAGGCATCCTGCTAAAGATACAATTTTGCATATGGATTTTATGCGCGTTTCTATGAATGAGAAGATTAAAGTGCATGTGCCATTGCATTTTATAAATGAGGACACTTCGGTTGGTGTTAAGGCTGGCGGTGTTGTGACTCATTCGATGGTAGAGATTGAGGTTGTATGTCTTCCTGCTAATTTACCTGAATTTATTGAGGTGGATTTAGAGGCAATTGATATTGGTGGTTCAGTGCATTTGTCTGATATCTCAGTTGCGGAAGGTGTAGAGATTTTAGCGTTAACGCATGGTGAGGATCATAATTTGCCAGTTGCACAAATAGTGAAAACTAGGGTTGCTGCAAGTGAGGACAATGAAGGTGATGACGCGCCAGCGGCAGAAGAGTCTGAAACTGAATAGTGATTAAGCTTATGGTTGGTCTGGGAAATCCAGGTCAAAAATATGAAAAAAGCCGGCATAATGCCGGTTTTTTGCTATTGGATGGGCTGGCAAGGGATGCGGGTGTTGGTTTTTCTCAGCAAGCGCGCTTTTTTGGTGGCTTGGCTGAGGTTGTCACTGAGTCGGGTAAGCTGTATTTGTTGAAGCCTGCTACTTTTATGAATCGTAGCGGTCAATCGGTATCTGCGGTGATGAAGTATTTTAAAGTTTTGCCTCAAGAAGTATTGGTTGTGCATGATGAGCTGGATTTTGACGTTGGCGTCGTCAAGCTTAAAAAAGGGGGTGGTCATGGCGGGCATAATGGATTGCGTGACATAATTGCAAGTATGGGTCAAAAAGATTTCTTGAGGTTGCGGATTGGTATCGGGCGGCCGCGGGCTGGCAAAGTGGTTGCAGATTATGTACTATCGGATTTTTCGAAAGTAGATATGCAGGTGGTGGAAGAGGTGTTTGCAGATTTTTCGGCAAATATGCCAGCAATGTGTAGTGGTGACTATGATATTGTGATGCAGAATTTGCATTCCCGAGAAAAAAATTAATAAAAAGTTGACACAATATAGGGTTTGCTTCATAATGCCCTTTCTGTACGGAGGGGTTCCCGAGCGGCCAAAGGGATCAGACTGTAAATCTGACGGCTCAGCCTTCGGAGGTTCGAATC
>CAZXJK010000058.1:0-12004 GCA_964640895.1 uncultured Methylomonas sp. | reverse complement strand
TAGTTTTCTATAGATTAAGTGGTGAGTGTTGTATTAGGTACTTGGAAATAAATAAGCATTCAATATTTGGGCAGGATTTTTGTTTGTCATTAGTGCTGTAGCAATAGGCGCATAGCAGGCTACGTAACGATTGCTACAGCACTGATGACGGACAAAAAACCAGTAAAGATGGATGATGTGTGTTTCCAGGTGCCTTAGTTGGCTGCTGTGCTTAGGAATGAGGTGGTGTCGTTTGTTTAAGGCATCGCTTTTGTGTGTTTTGATTTTTTTGATTGGAAGGAGCGACTGTATTTTTATGAAATTAATTTTTTGTGAGCTATATGGCGCATTTTTATAGGTTATATGACCTATTTTTTAGTTAGAATATGAATTAATAATTAAAATATAATAATGTTATTATATTTTGTTGATGATTATAAGGGCATGAAAAATAAAGTATATAATGATAGCACTTATTTAAATAAATAATTGTGGCACAGTTCATGCTTTATTAATATTGTAACGTTGGTGTTGCTGGATGTGATGCTAGTTAATAAGTTACTTGAGTTAAATTGAGGCTGGTTCTAATGGATTCATCTTAATTTGAGCGGGGATGATAAGTAATGATTAGGATGAACTACCTAGGGAAGGTGCAGAACAGGATGTTCAATTTGGGATAAATGCAAGACAAGATGTCTAAATGCAAAGGATTAAAGGAGCTGTTTAGGAAGCAGCGTAAGCAAGGAAGGTCGGGATGACCGTATTGGGGCAATGGAGTGGCTTTAGCTTTTAGGGAGAAAAGGAAACAAGTTAAAATGGTTACAAGGAATCCTAGCGTAAATTAATAAGGCAATAAGTGGCATAAGGACGTGCAAGCAGGGAGCAACTACATAGGTGATGTTAAGTTTTTAGTTGGAAATATACAGGTTTTTATATCTTTAGCTTGTTGCTGGATATATCTGTTTTTAAAAAGGGAGTACCTAAGGTAATGGGTGCTCCTTTTTTTTGTTTAGAAGAAAAGGAAATAATAATGAAAGAAATGAAAGAATTACAGGATGAAGAGCAGCCTGCAGATTTACTAACACAAAGCATACCGTGGCTTTTTGGCGCAGGCATTGCAGCTGGGCACTTATTAACTGCCTCAAGTTGCACACTGCCTCAGCAAGGGCGGTGCGCTGTCTGTGGTGGTTGTGTGGTCGCTTTAGGTTCTTTGGTCGGTTGGGCAATGCTCAAGAAACGTCAAGGCGATGATTTTTATAGTCAGTAATGCAGTGCCAATAATATTTTACCAAACTAACGTTGATTAATTTTCATGAAAGCCGCTCTGATTTTTTTCCCTGTTTTATTGTTACTGCCATTTTCTAATGCAAATAGTGCATGGAATTGGAGTGGTACTTTAAAAGCAAAAATGCAAGGTGATAATCGATATACGCGTTATGTTGATGATCATCAGATTTTTGGTGAGGTCTGGGGAAGTTTTGAGGCTTTTGATAATGAGAGCTGGCGTGCATCAATAGATTTTATTACTCGGCAAGGTTCCAAATATGGTTTTGAAGGCGATATTTATCAGGCATATGTAGAGAAGCAGATAAAGCCTTGGCATAGCAAAATACAGGTGGGTCGTTTTCAACGCTCAGATAGTTTAGGTTTTTACAGCTTGGATGGGGCTGCGTGGCTTTACGAAATGCCAGAGTATGGATTGTCCGTCAATGTATATGGTGGTAAGCCAACGCGACAAGAAGATGTGCGCTCAGTTTCGGGTGATTGGCTTTATGGTTTTGAAGTGATGAGTCATCAACAGCTGAATTGGCAAAATGATGTGTTGTCCATTGATACTTGGCTGTTACGTTTTGGATTTCAGCAATTTCATGATGAGCATACCTCTACTAGGTTAACGGTAGGCAGCACCATTGCAGGGCAGTTTCAGAGTGACTTTTTGCATGCTTATGAACTTTCTCTTATGACCACTTTAGAAACGAATACAGGTGTATTTGAAGAGGTTTTTAGTAGTTTATTATTGGATTTTACTGAATATAGTCGTTTGCGTATTGGTTACTCTTTATATGAGCCTAAGTCACCTTTCCCGACGTTTAAAGAGCAGTTTTATAGTGATTATTATCGCGGCCGGCAAGATTTGTTGCGCGTGAGTTTTGATCAATCTTTAACGGATACGTTTAGCTATCATCTGGGTGGTAAAAGAGCGGCACGAAATACAGGGCATGATATTGGCTATGGTTTTGATATTGGGGTAGAAAGTCGTTATTTTCGTGATTTGGCACTCAGTGCAGATTTTGACATGCTTGAGTTTGGTAAGAGTGATAGTTATAACTTGTACTTTGGTTCTGCCTATTCATTTACGGCAAAATCTATCATCAGTTTAAATTTGGCTTATTCACTAGATACCAGTGCGCTTTATGGAGAAAATAAAGCAGCAGGGACTGAATTGAAAATTCGCTATAAATTATATAGTGATGTGTTTTTGGACTTATCAGGGAGTTATATAGCTAATTCTCGTTTAAATGATGAATATCAGGCTGGTTTGCAGGTCACTTGGTATTTTGATAATTTTCAACCAAAGGTTAAGCTCTAATGCGCTGGATTATTTACAGTTTATTGTTATGTTTAATGGGAGTGGGTGTCGCCGCAGATAAAGCCCCTGAAAAAGAAAAAACTTGGTGGGAGCAACGTGATATGCGCAGTGATATTTATTACCCACATAAGGTGCATTATGCTGTTATGGAAGAAGAGGGTGACAGTTGTTTATTGTGTCATGCCTTTCAAAAAAATAATGAGCATGATGAGCAGAAGCGTAAATCCTTAAATACCATAGCGAATGAACCGTTAGAAGCCATTTGTCATGATTGTCATGTCAAGGAATTGCGAGCTCCTTGGCGTTGTGATCTTTGCCATGATGATCCTAAGAAAATATGGCCTGCCGATCATAACTCTGGTTATATTCAACATCATGGTGAGGATAGTAAGCAAGGTACTGCTATTTGTGAAACTTGCCACTTAGATAGAAAATTCTGTACCGATTGTCATTTTAGACGCGATACCTTAGGGCGTGTTTATCATCCTTTGAATTATATTAATCGGCATGGGTTGGAGTCACGGATGATGCCAGCAAATTGTAGTCAATGCCATAATTCGTTCTATTGTAAAGACTGTCATAATCAATAAGTATGTTTAGCAAATCTCATTATATTTTTATTATATTATTGGCAGGTTTTATGCTGAGCAGTCAGGTGTTGCATGCTCGTGAAGTTTCTTTGGCTGACAATCAAATATTGCTGACCAAAACACACGGTGGTGATGGTAGTGCTTGGGGGCAAAGTGATTGTTTGAGCTGTCATGTCAGGCGCAATATACATGCGACTGCACCAGCCATTAAGGATATTGTTTTAAATGTTGGCTATGCTAGTTGTACAGGTTGTCATGGTCAGAATGGGACGACAGTTGAGCGACAATGTGTGATTTGTCATAATGAGCAGTTATTGCCTAAGAATCCTATTATGCAGAATATTAAGAATCATAATTTTTCCATTAATGCTGATGATGCATTGATGGATGCAGCGTGTGTTAGTTGTCATGACAGGTCAGACATGGATGGCGAGTTTGAAGTACAAGTCGATTTAACCCACTACCAAGCTCAGAATGACTTAGACCTACCTTATCGTAATCAAGCTGATTTTTGTTTACGTTGTCATAATCAAAACCACCAACAACCAGGCTTTGAAATGACAGCTCGCTTTGCTAATGATCCATTAGTGAGCATGGCGCGCAATTATAAATTTATTGATATGCATGGTAATCGCAAAGGGACTGGGCAGCGTACTTATGCCGGCTTGCGTACGAGTGATTATCAATATGGTACTGTAGTTGATTGTACTGATTGCCATGCTATGCATGGCACCCATAATGAAAAGTTATTAATTGATCGTACTGATACGGGGGCTTTTTTATTACCTGCTGCATTACGGGAATTGCCAGTCTATATAGATATTAAACATGATAATTACGCACAACATTGTGTGGTGTGTCATGAATCAATTACTGATGTTGAGGCAACGAGTGAAGATACTGGTAATGGGCTAAGCGGGGTGCATCGCGTTGCCGGCCCGTGTATAGAGTGTCATAGGCATGGCATGGCTGTGCAAACGGGGTTGTGATCATGTTGTTACGCACGCTGGGTTTATACTTTGTCTTTGCTTTTATGTGTGGTTTGCAGGCAGCAGAAAAACCTGAACTTCCCCCTTTTCATCATATTGTTGGTATCAAACCTTCTAAAGCTATCAATATTCCGGAGAAACTCACTTTAGGTGATGAAGGTGAGCTGGTTTGTGCAACTTGTCATGGCTTGAAAGATATTGATAAAACCCCAGTAGAAAAAGTAGATACCAAGTCAGCTAATTTTCTGGTTGGGGGGCACTATCGGAAGATTACTGACTTTTGTTATCGTTGTCATGACGAAAAAAAGACCACGCGTGAAAATATACATATAATGTTAGATGAGCAGGGTGAAATTAAAAAGAAAAACTGTACTTTTTGCCATGAAGAAGTGCCAGATCGTGATAAAAAATTAGACTTGGCGGGCTTAAAGTTACGCTTATCTATGCAGAAAATTTGTTATGGCTGTCATTTAAAAGATCCGCATTTTAATTCGGTAGAGCATCAGGTCAAACCCGCGAAAAAGGAAATGCTGGAGCGTATTGAGAAAAATAGTAAAGCATTAAATATTATTGTGCCGCTCAGTGAAAAACAAGAAGTGCAATGTGTCAGTTGCCATACACCACACCAATATGGCGTGATTGACCCAGAAAAACCAGCAGGGAATCAAGTGCAGATTGATGACTTAGAAAAAGGTATTGAGTATGAGGATCACCCATGGAATCAGGTGTTTTCTGAGGATAAAGCGGTGCGTTTAGATGAATTTAACCAGCAGCATAAAATGCAAGTTGAATTTTCATATCAACGTATTGTGCAAGAAGCATTATTACGCTTACCTGCAAAAGATGGCCAACTTTGTTTGGTTTGTCATGATTTTAAAGATTAATAAACATATAAAGGAGAAGCTATGAAAATTATAAATAATTTAAAAGCGATTCCAAAGGTACAGAAATTTCGTTACCTAATGATTTTTTTAGCGAGTGCTAGCATGCTCGGCCCTTTGGCTTTTTTACCACAATTAGTAGGCAGTGACGACTTGTGCGGTACCTTGTGTATGCGCCGATTTTACTTGTATTTTCCAGGGATGAGTTGGGAAGACTTTTTTGTACACGTGAATGCGGCGGCTATCGGGGTAATGGCTTTCGGGCTTATTTTATTAACGACGCTATTTTTTGGCCGCATGTGGTGTGGTTACTTATGCCCTGTAGGCGGCTTAGCGGAATTAAGTTCACGGATGCTCAATGATCGTTGGAAAATTGAATTTCGTTCTTTACCACAAGTACAGATTCGTTACGGTTATTTTGGTTTTTTTCTGGTCGCTATGCCAGCTTTAGGCATTAGTGCTTGTAGTTTGTGTAATTTTATTACTATCCCTCGTTTAATAGAGGCGATGAGTGGTGAATATCGCGGTATGGTTTTTTTGGTGTCTAGTGTGGGCTTGGTGAATCTTGGCCTGTTATTATTGTTAGGTGTATTTGCTAGTAAAGGTCGAGCTTATTGCCAATTTATGTGCCCTATTGGTGCGGCAGATGGTTTGATTAATCGTATTGGCGCTAACTTGCCCTTTGCGCATCGGATTCGGGTCGCTAGAGAACGTTGTACTGGCTGTAATATCTGTGCGCGTGACTGTATGTGTGGTGCTATTAAGATGGTTGATAAAATTGCGGTAGTCGATCAAGTGTCCTGCATGTCTTGTCATGAGTGTGTGGATGTTTGTGACTGGAATGCTTTGGCTTGGACGACACCGCCAAGACATACAATTAATGAGCCGAAAAGAATTAAAAAGCATACTGAAATTTTGCCTGTACCTGATTGGCAAGCGGTACATTTTGATGGCGTTAAGTTAGATACTCAAGAGGGTGGCGCGGTAGCAAAAGGGCCTGTAGTGGGTTGGGTGGGTGTTTTTAATGCAATGATACTTTTAACTGTCGTATCTATTGTTATTGTTGGCTCATTTTTATAAGACTGCTATGGCTGGGACTGATTTAAAGATGCTACGCTTTTGCTTATTAATATTATTAACGCTGGTAGGCCTGAATGTGATGGCTAGCCCTCGATACAGCGACCCTGATGGTTGCTTATCCTGTCATGCGTATGAGGGATTGAACTATATAGATGAGGAGGGCGTTTTGCGTAGCTCCACAATTGATCCCAGCCACTATGCTAGTTCTTTACACGGCAGCGTGCCTTGTAAAGATTGTCATCGTGAAATAGTTGATTACCCGCATAAAGTAGAAAATACTGAAGTGGACTGTAGTGAATCTTGTCATGTGGAAGAGCCTTCCGAAGGGGTGAAATATAGTCATAATGTGATCCATGATGAAATGGATAAATCAGTGCATGCAGGGGGCTGGTATAAAGGATTAACGGGCGGTAATCGTCTGGAAGAAATCGAGACTGAGCAAGATCCATCTTGCCGACGTTGTCATAGTAATACTTTATATATAGCAGAAACGCAGTTAGCGAATTTCAAAGAAGCGTTTGATCATGCAGAAACTGAGTGTGGAAACTGTCATCAAGGCAAGGCATGGATGGGGCAATTTGGTGGGCATATTCTTAGGCGTTTAGTGGGTCGGCGTTGGAATAACCAAGAAAACAATCAAATGTGTATAGATTGTCATGGCGACGAAGAAAAAATGCGTGATGTGGAACAAGAAGATCCAGAAACCTTAGAAAAGCATCCTGCCAGTGACCGCTTTGTACATAGTGCGGATAGCTATGCTAAAACTTTGCATGGGCGTTTAATTGTTGATAACTCAGAATATGGCGCATCGTGTATAGATTGTCATGCGCCCGAAGGTTGGAAGCATGAAATTCGCTCTTACTTGGATCCATTATCTGCTTCACATATTGATAATTTGCCAGAAAGTTGTGGTCAGTCTAATTGTCATACCTACGCAAAGAAAGCGATTAATTCAGGTTTTACCGAAACAGATATGCATGATTTGTCACTAGTAGGGTTGACTAGTTTTAGTAATCCTTTTACAGATAAAGGGTTGTGGGGATCGGTATGGTTCTGGAGCAGTTGGCCTTTATTATTGGCTGGTGTAATTTTTATTATTGGCAGTATTATTTGGTGGATGTTATATCGTGCAACTAAGCGAATTATTCCTATAGTAGGTGGAAATAGGTTTGAGCTAGTGATGATTGGACGTAAACCCCGTAAGAAAAGACCTGATGTAAAAAAGTTAGTAGCTAAGCCTAAGCCTAAGCCACAAACTGAGAGTTTGGAAAACACTCAATCAGCTAATAATAGTACTGATGAAAAAGGAACTTAGTAACGTGCAAATATTTAGTTCAAAAATAGAAAGATACGTAGAGCACAGTAACAAGTCGGTACTGAGTAGATATTATCAAAGTTGCATACTTCCTATAAGGTTAATGCATAAGTTCTTTCAAATTGTTAAAAGAACAAAGCAAGTGATTGTTTTTACAGTTCTTTGTAGTATAAGTAGTTTTGTGGCAGCAGACAGTTTGTACCTACAAGCGATTAATAATACAGTGCTGACAGGCGAGCAATTGCAAAAATCTATAAAAAAGGTAGAAGAGCATAAACAGGTGACCTTGCGCGGAGAGTTGGAAGTACCACCATTTCATAAGCGAAGTAATGTGATTGACTCTTTGGAAAATAGCTTTTGTACAACTTGTCATCAAACACCTCCACATACTAAAAGTGTTCGTAGCCGTACGTTTATGAATATGCATGCTCAATATGTAAGCTGTGAAACTTGTCACTTTCGTCCTAAAGGGCAACAACTAAGTTATCAGTGGCAAGATACTCGTGATGCAAGTACGGTGCACGCACAGCCGAAATTATTTCGACAATTAACAGAGAAAAAGTCTGCTGATACAGTTGCTTCAGCAGGACAGGTACTACCCAAAAATCCTTTTTATAAAATTACGCCATTTTATCAGCAGCAAGCAGTTGCAATACGTAGAGAGTCAGCCTTTGCAAAAGAAACTAAAAAAATTTGGCAGCAAGATGCTGCAATTGAGGCAAAAGCAACACGTAGAGCGTTGATTCATGCCCCTTTATCAGAAAAAGGGCCAAAATGTCAGGTTTGTCACAGCGATGAAGAAACTATGTTTGATTTGGTTCGGCTGGGTGCAACAAGCTATCAGGTAGAAAAAATTCAGAATAATATTGTTACCCAGTTCTTTCGCCGCTATACCGATGAAGAGCAACGTATTCGGATTATAAATCTTTTGCGATGAGGATATCAATGATGCAGTGTGTGTATGCCTTGTTTTTATTGATGTGGGTACAGACTGGCATAGCGGCGCAGCAAATTCCGATAGCCCAGAACAGCCAAATTTTTCAAGCTGACTTTAATCAACCGAGTGCTGTGGTGAGCGATGGTCAAGGGATATTATATGTTTTGGATGGCATGAATTCAAGGGTGGTGGTGCTATCTACGCAAGGGAAAGTGCTACGAGTAATAAAACCTAAAAATAAAGCAAATCGTTTTAGTAAAGCAATGGCACTGGCTATAGATAAGCAGAAGCTTTATATTGCCGATACGGCGCAGCATCGTATTAGCGTATTCTCCCTTGCGGGGAAGTGGCTGCATGATATTGCGTTGGCAGTTCCTGATAAAGCAACAGAAAAGCGCAAGGAACTACCCGAGCCAGTTGCTTTATTAGTGCGGGATAATGAATTAATTTATGCCGATCGACGTTGGCACCGTATTTGTTATTTAGAGCTTCCCAGTGGTAAGCAAAAATTTTGTACGGGTGAGCGCGGTGAAATGGATGCACAGTTTCAATACCCTTTTCAAATTGCTGAAGATCGTGATGACTATATTAGTGTTGTGGATGTGCTGAATGCGCGCGTACAGGTATTTGACCGTAGTGGTCGTTACTATTCGCAAACAGGTAAATTTTCATTGGATAAAATGTATCGGCCTAATGGTAATGCATTTGATAGGCTGGATTTTCAATATATTAGCGATAGTTATTTGGGGACGATTAGTCTTTATAAGCAAGGGCGTTTTGTGGGATTTCTTAAAGATGCAGTAGGTAAGTTGGTGAAATTTAGCGCGCCTGTTAATCTGCACTATAACGCTTTGGGCTATTTATATGTCGTTGATGCAGAAGCACAGCAAGTTCATAAAATAGAACTGGGTTATCAGGCGTTAACTAAATTGCCTGAGATACCCAGTGCAGTATCGCGTAAAAACTGTGTGATGTGCCATTACAGTTGGGGTAATACACAAGATAATAAGAAATTGCGTGATAGCGAACAGGTGCTACCTGTTGCCGCGTTGAATATGTGTTATAGCTGTCATCATGGCGCAGTATTAGATTCACGACAAGCCATTCCGCATGGTGAACAACATCCAACTGTATATGATGCTGCTGACGAAAAACAAGCACGTTATAAGGCGCTACCGCGCGAAGATGATATGCCGGAATTGTATCCACATGATGAGAACAGCGAATTATCGTGTACCAGTTGCCACACCCCGCATAATGCTGCTGAAGAGCCTACAACTTTGTATCAAGAAAACCATAACGCTTGGTTACGGGGCACTGATTATGGTAGTAAACAGTGTGAAGCCTGCCATGAGAAAAATACCAAATTATCGGGACGTGAAGATGCCAAAAAATATGGTGTCAACCATCCTCTAGGCGTAAAAATGCATAAGCCTAAAGATGACACACAACACTTGGCAACCGCTGATCCGCACTTACAAAAAGGCTTACCTGAATTACTACAAAATGGAGGTGGGGCTTTAGGTGAAAATGATGCAATTGTGTGTCAATCTTGTCACCAAGTACATGATGGTGTAACCGAGAATTTACTAACTGCCACGGATGAAAAAGGTGAGTTATGTGCGAGTTGCCATCAGCGCCAGGCACCGAAAGATAAAAAAGCCGCACGTAAAGCAGGTGTGCACCCTGTTAATGTTGAATTAGAAGAGCCGGTTGAATTTCGCGGGGAAAAAGTAAAAACGGTACAGTGCGATAGTTGTCATAGTGTGCATGACGGTACCTTAGAAACGGCTTTATTTCCTGATAAAATTGCGGATGCAGAAGAACTCTGTGCTGATTGTCATGAGCGCCAACATGCTAAAGATGACAAAGAAGCTGCCAAAAAAGGTATTCATCCCATGAATATTGAGTTGGATGACACGGTAAAAATTGCTGGCCTTGATGTCAAAAAAATAGGCTGCCTTAGTTGTCATGCGGTACATTCTGGTAAGCCGAATACACCAGCACTGCATGAAGAGTATCTCAATGGTGAGCTGTGTGAAAATTGCCATGCGGGCAAGCAGCGAGTAGTCGGTACTGATCATGACTTACGAGTCACAGCAGATGAAACCCAAAATCAACAAGAAGAAACTGCACATCAAGCGGGTGTTTGTAGTAGTTGCCACACCTTGCATCGTGGCGATGCCAAAAGCCCCTTTTTATCATCAGTCGTTGTAGCTGAAAAGCAGCTGCGTGATAAAACGGCTCCAGGCTTAAAGCGTGATGAGCTTTGTATGAACTGTCACCAGAAAGAAGGCGTGGGTAAAGATAAGCTCATTGAGTTTTATGGCCACCCCTATAAGGATATGGTATTACGCTCTGATGAAGAACTTTTGCCGTTAGTAGAGCGGCAACATGAAAAGAAAGCGGAGTTGGGTGCGATTGCTTGTATCACATGTCATGAACCACATACTTGGAAGCCTTTAAAACAGCCCATAGAAAAAAAATATCCGGTCTTGGATTATAAAAAACAAGAAAATATTGAAGGGGATATTATGAATAGTTTCCTGCGCCATAAAGGTGTGGCAGATACTTTTTGTGTTGATTGTCATGGTATAGAGGCTTTACCTAAATATAAATATTATCACCATGAAGATAAGGTGCGCGGAATTGGGGTGGACTATTTGAAGTGACGTGCAGGTGATATGGGTGTGATAATTTATATCAAGTTGGCTAAGCTCTTGATTGGTTAGCTATCGAAAGGAGTGCTCAATAAATAAAGAGTATCTTTGCTAAAATCTTGTTCGTGAGGCCATTCAATTGCGCCAAAGGCTACCTTTACTTGTTTAAAATAATTAACCTCTTTTAATTCATTGAAAATGCCTTTGTCCAGAAAAGGACTGGCATCAAATAGTCTGACCTCCTTATTTTCAAAGGCTAGTTTTAATATGTAATCTTGTTTTACTTCAACACCAACAACATGAGGGTTCATTTAAGTATCCTATTTTAGCGGGTCAATTTTAAATATTGGCTCACCGTTAATTGCAAGTTCCCAGTCAGCCACAAGTTCATCCCTATGAATTTCAACCCAAGCATCTACAAGTTTCTGTTTGGCTTTTGGCAATTTGCCTTCAATGATTGTCCCGTTAGGTATCTCAATAATAGCGTTATAATCTTGATAATGCACATGAAATTTTCTGCTAGCACAGGAAATTTGGAAATACCGAGCGTAGATGTTTATGATGCAGAAGGTAACATGAGTACTTATAACGTTAGCTTGAAGTTAGTTCCATCTGATTCAGGCAAAATACTGTTTGAATTAACGGGTTCTTCGCCTAAATAGGGCTTATATTCTCCTTTAGGAAAATTAAGGGGGTTGTGTGTTTGTCCCCCTTAATCAATATTGTGGCTACGCACTTAAGGCGGGACACGAGTAAAATTAACTGCTGGAGAGAACTCATATTACATCAGTCCTCTAGGAATTATTTTAGTTCTTCAGTTTTTAAACTGTCCCGTCTTAAGTTGGTAGCATGTGGTATTTTTGGAGTAACTTTATTTTATGTGCTAGAGTGCTAGAGTGCGAGTAGGCGTATAAGTTGGTGTAATGATATTGATTTATATCGAATAAGAAGTCTGTGATAATTAATAGTATAGGAAGTTTTGG
>CAZXJK010000057.1:0-12284 GCA_964640895.1 uncultured Methylomonas sp. | reverse complement strand
TCCCTAATGGTGAAGTAAATGTTGTCAGAGAGGCGGATAAATGTCTTTATCAAGCGAAAGAGAGTGGTAGGAATTGTGTAATGAGTCGTTCCTAAAGAAAATGGATGTCCATAAAAAGCCATTAATATTATATGTACCAGAATTAGCTGCTTAGGAATACCTGAATGTTACGTTTAACCAATATCAAGCTCCCTTTGGAGCATACCGAATCTGAATTGCGTGCAGTAATTTGTACCAAGTTAGCAATTAAAGAAGAGCAGTTATTAAGCTACGCTGTTTATAAACGTAGTTATGATGCGCGTAAAAAAAATCATATCTTGTTTATTTATAGTCTGGATGTCGAGACGACTAATAATGGGGCTTTGTTAGTACAGTTTGCTGATGATACGCAAGTGAAGGCTAGATCTGATGATGATTATAAATTTGTTGCGCAGGCACCCGCAAATAATGCCGAACGCCCCATTGTAATAGGGGTGGGGCCTTGTGGTTTGTTTGTGGGCTTGTTATTAGCACAAATGGGATTTAAGCCTATTATATTGGAGCGCGGTAAGGCGGTGCGTGAGCGTACTGTGGATACTTTTGGTTTATGGCGTAAGCGTAAGTTAAATGTAGAATCCAATGTGCAGTTTGGCGAGGGTGGTGCTGGTACCTTTTCTGACGGTAAGTTGTATACCCAAATAAAAGACCCTAAACATCACGGGCGTAAAGTTTTGCAGGAGTTTGTTAAAGCAGGCGCGCCTGAAGAAATTTTATATCTTAGCAAACCACATATCGGCACGTTTAAATTGGTGTCGATGGTGGAAAAAATGCGAGCTACTATTGAATCATTAGGAGGCGAAGTTCGCTTTGAGCAGCGAGTTGATGATGTTTTAATCGAAAATCAGCAAATACAAGGCGTAGTGTTGGCTGATGGTGAAACCTTGGTGAGTCAGCATGTTGTGTTTGCGATTGGGCATAGCGCACGAGATACCTTTAAAATGTTATTTGCCAAAGGGGTATATATAGAAGCAAAGCCTTTTTCTATTGGCTTTAGAATTGAGCACCCGCAAGCAATGATTGATCAATGTCGTTTTGGTGATTATGCAGGTCATGAGTTACTAGGCGCTGCAGACTATAAGTTAGTGCATCATTGTGAAAATGGTCGTTCGGTATACAGTTTTTGTATGTGTCCTGGTGGTACGGTGGTGGCCGCCACTTCTGCGGAAGGGCATATTGTGACCAATGGCATGAGTCAATATTCGCGCAATGAGCGTAATGCTAATAGTGCTGTTGTGGTGGGTATTGAGCCTGAGCAAGATTACCCGGAGTCTCCTTTGGCGGGGCTGGATTTGCAAGAAAAATTGGAGAGACATGCTTTTGTTGCAGGCGGCTCTAGCTATGATGCGCCAGCACAATTAGTGGGTGATTTTCTTGCTAATAAACCGAGTAGTGTCTTAGGGAGTGTGGAACCCTCATACAAGCCAGGCGTTAAACTAGGTGATTTAAGTACTTGCTTGCCTGATTATGCAATAACAGCCATTCGCGAAGCCATTCCAGCTTTTGATAAGAAAATTAAAGGCTTTGCCATGCATGATGCGGTATTGACTGCAGTAGAGACGCGAACTTCGTCACCCATACGCCTAAAGCGTGAGCGGGATTCATTGCAGAGTATTAATACCCAAGGGCTTTATCCTGCTGGCGAAGGCGCTGGGTATGCTGGTGGGATTTTATCTGCCGCAGTGGATGGAATTAAGATTGCAGAGGCAGTTGCATTAGATATGTTGAAAGTTTCTGGCTAGTGTAATCAATCATTTTGCTGTATAAGGCACTTGGAAACAAATAATCATCGATACTTGCTGGTTTTTTTATTCGTCAGTAGCACTGTAGAAATAGTTGCGCAGCCCGCTATGCGCCTATTGCTACAGTGCTGCTGGCAAACAAAAATCCTATCCAAATATTTGATGATTATTTATTTCCAAGCACCTAAGCTTGAAAGAAAATAGCAATTTTAGTATCATATACGGCTAACTTAAAATCTTATAAAAAGATACGAATTATGAAAACATTTAGCGCAAAACCCGCTGAAGTGAAGCGCGATTGGTATGTGATCGATGCAGAAGGCAAGACGCTTGGACGTTTAGCTACTGAAGTTGCACGACGCCTTCGCGGTAAGCATAAACCAGAATACACACCTCATGTTGATACTGGCGATTACATTATCGTGATTAATGCTGAGAAAATCGGCGTGACAGGTAATAAAGAAAAAGATAAAATGTACTACCACCACACAGGTTACATTGGTAACTTGAAAAGCGTTAGCTTAGGTAAATTAAGACAAACTTTTCCAGATCGTATTATTACTAATGCGGTTAAAGGAATGTTGCCAAGAAACCCATTAGGTCGTGCAATGTTCAAAAAGTTAAAAGTATATGCAGGCCCTGAACATGGTCATCAAGCTCAACAACCTAAAGTTTTAGAACTTTAGGCAACTAACAGGTTAATATCATGGCAGAAGCTCAATATTACGGAACAGGACGACGCAAAACTGCAATAGCACGTGTATATGCTCAAGCAGGTTCTGGAAAATTTACAGTGAATAACAAGGCGATTGAGGATTACTTCGGTCGTAGAACAGACCAAATGGTTGCACGTCAAGCATTAGAGTTATTAGACTTAACTGATAAATTCGACATCAATGTTACCGTTAAAGGTAGTGGACCATCTGGACAAGCAGGAGCAATTCGTCACGGTGTGACTCGTGCTCTAATGGTATACGATGAAACATTGCGTCCTGAATTAAGAAAAGCTGGCTTTGTTACACGTGATTCACGTAAAGTAGAACGTAAGAAAGTTGGTTTACACAAAGCGAGAAAACGTCCTCAGTACTCAAAACGTTAATCGTTTTTCGTTATGTTGCATTGATTATGGGCTTGCTCGTAGTCAGCGCAGCATAGGCGAACATAAAAGAAGGGTTGTAATTGTAAGATTACAGCCCTTTTTTTATGGAAGTTTTCTTTACCCAGATATTAAGATAAAACATATGGCCGATACTGAATATCAAAGTCGTGATAGAGCATTAGATTCATTAAAAGTACCGCCACATTCTATTCAAGCCGAACAGTCAGTTTTGGGTGGCTTGATGCTGGACAATGAGCGTTGGGACACGGTAGCGGATAAAGTCACAGAAGTTGATTTTTATCGTAAAGACCATCGTTCTATTTTTCGTGTCATTGCTGATTTGGCGGAAAAGAATGTACCGTTTGATGTGGTAACCATTTCTGAAGCACTCAAAAAAGATGATGAATTGGATGATGCGGGAGGACTCGCGTATTTAAGTGTCTTAGCAAAAGATACGCCTAGTGCGGCTAATATTGTTGCTTATGCAAATATCGTGCGCGATCGCTCGGTATTAAGGCAGTTGATTCATGTAGGGACTGATATTTCCGAATCGGCTTTTAATACTGAAGGGATGAGCACGGGAGACTTGCTGGAAAAAGCTGAAAAACATGTTTTTGAAATAGCCGAGCAGCGTCAGAAAGGGCAGGCTGGCTTTATCTCAATTAAGGATTTGTTGAGTACTGCGGTAGAAAAAATAGAAACTTTGTTTGAACAAGAAGGTAATATTACTGGGGTGAGTACAGGTTTTACTGATCTAGATGAAATGACCTCGGGACTGCAGCCAGGTGATCTCATCATTGTTGCCGGCAGGCCTTCAATGGGTAAAACTACGATTGCCATGAATATGGCTGAAAATGCAGCAGTGGGCAGTGGGCTGCCCGTTGCGGTATTCAGTATGGAAATGCCTGGTGATTCATTAGCAATGCGGATGATGTCATCGTTAGGCCGTATTGATCAGCATAAGGTGAGAACAGGCGGCTTAAGTGATGATGAATGGCCGCGCTTAACTTCAGCCATTAATTTATTAGCTGAAACCAAATTATTTATTGATGATACTCCCGCATTAACGCCGAATGAAGTGCGCTCCAGAGCAAGGCGCTTAACACGTGATCATGGGCAGTTAGGGCTTATCGTATTAGATTACTTGCAACTTATGCAGTCGCCATCCAGTGGAGAAAGCCGAGTTGCACAGATTTCTGATATTTCCCGTGGTTTAAAAACTCTGGCAAAAGAGCTTAATGTTCCTGTCGTGGCTTTATCGCAATTAAATCGTAATTTAGAGCAACGTCCTAATAAACGCCCAGTGATGTCCGATTTGCGGGAATCGGGTAGTATTGAGCAGGATGCCGATGTCATTATGTTTGTATATCGTGATGAGGTCTATGACGATAACAGTCCTGATAAAGGTATGGCTGAAATTATTATAGGTAAGCAACGGAATGGGCCGATTGGTACGGTACGCCTAACCTTTTTGGGCAAATACACGCGTTTTGAGAATTATGCGCATGATCCATACGCAGATGATGATGGAGATTTTGAGTGATACCCGTTGCTGCACATATTGAACTCAATATGTGCGCATTACAGCATAATGTAGCAAAAGTTCGCGAATATGCCCCCCAAGCGCAGTTAATGGCGGTTATTAAAGCGAATGCTTATGGGCATGGCTTAATAGGTATAGCACATGCTTTGCAGGGATCTGTTGACGCTTTTGCCGTGGCGCGTTTAGATGAGGCTATTCGCTTAAGGCAAGCCGAGGTAACGGGAACCATTTTAGTATTACAAGGTATTACTCAATTAGATGAACTGTTAGTGTTACAGCAATATCAATTAGATGTAGTGGTGCATACCGAACAACAAGTTGAGTTACTGGAAGCGACTGATTTACCAAAAAAAATTAATATCTGGTTAAAAATTGATACAGGGATGAATCGCTTGGGTATTCGTCCTGAGCAGATTGCATCGATCTTGATGCGTTTGCAACAGTGCCAGGCAGTCGCTGACTCAATAAAGTTCATGACCCATTTTGCGAATGCTGATGATCAGCAAGATGCCATGACAAGTCAGCAACTGCAATTATTTAATACGATCACCCAAGATTTTGCAGCTGAAAAAAGCAGTGCCAATTCAGCGGCCATTATTGCTTGGCCTGCAAGTCATCAGCAATGGATCAGGCCTGGTCTCATGCTATATGGTGCTTCACCAATATTAGGTAAAAGTGCAGCAGAATTGGGCTTATTGCCTGTGATGAGTTTGTACGCAGGCCTTATTGCTATTAAGACATTGAAAAAAGGTGATAGCGTTGGCTACGGAGGTCATTGGACTGCTGCTAAAGATACTCTTTTAGGTGTCATTGCTATTGGTTATGGTGATGGTTATCCGAGGCATATTCGCCAGAGTGCACCAGTATTGATTGGTGCACAGCGAGTGCCAATTATTGGGCGAGTCTCTATGGATATGTTGACCGTTGACTTGAGTGCATGCCCAGACGCAACAGTAGGTGAGCAAGTTACTTTATGGGGATCAGGTTTGCCAGTAGAAGAAATTGCCGACTATGCGGATACTATTCCTTATACATTGCTTTGTGGTATAACCCAGCGTGTGCGTGTGGAAATAAAAAAGGGCTAAATATTTCTAAATTAGGCCTTAATAGAGGGCGGCTATGATTGCAAAAATTGGCTATAAAGCAGTACTGGTTTATCCTGAGTTTGATACTCAAGATACCTTTTGGAGTTATGCAACAAGTCTAGCAATGTATGCACCTGCCAGTGAATTTGGCTTGCCTAAACGATTGTTGCCACCTTTGGGGCTGATGGGGTTATTTAATCACCTTAAGCCTTATTATGAACAGCTGCTTCTGATAGATAAAAATATCGATCCACGGCCTCTAAGTGATTTTATAGCGGATGCCGACCATGTTTTTATGGGCGGTATGCTGGCTCAGGAACAGGGTTTATTAAAATGTGCACGTGAGGTTAAAGCGGCCGGTAAACTTTTAATTGTCGGTGGTACGGTGATTACCCCGCAATCCCCCTTGTTAGCAATTGCCGATCATGTGGTAGAAAATGAAGCTGAAGGTATTATTGCCGAGTTATTGCAAGGGCTAAAAAATGGCACGGCCAAGCCCTATTATAAAGGTGGCATTACCGACCCTGAAAAATTTTTTCAACCAGATTATGCAGCAATCAATATGCAGAACTATGTGCATATGGCGATACAAGTTAGTCGCGGTTGTCCTGAAGCTTGCGAATTTTGTGATATTCCTGCACGTTTTGGTAAAGCTTATCGGGTTACCCCTCAGCAAAAAACGGAGCAATCCTTTCGGCAGATGCAGGCATTAGGTTGGACGGGGCAAGTCTTTGTCGTGGATGATAATTTTATCGGCCATCCCAAGAAGGCATTGCAAGTATTGCAAGAGCTGTATCAAATTGGTGAGAATATTGGCTATCACTATCCTAAGTACACAGAGTTAACCTTACGTTTAGCCGATGAATCGCCGATAATGGCTGAGTTAAGGTATTGGTTCCACAAAGCTAATTTCATTAATGGTTTTTATGGGGTGGAAACCCCGAATACTGCTTCATTATTAGAAACTAATAAACGCCAAAATCTGCGCGGGGAACGTAGTTTGGTAGAAAAATTAAATTTCATTGCTAGCGAAACAGGTTCAGGGGTGATGCTCGGCATGATCTACGGTTTTGATCATGATACCAATGCTTCGGTACAAGAGTTTATTGATTTTGTAAATG
Organism: uncultured Methylomonas sp.; assembly: GCA_964640895.1. Classification (GTDB taxonomy): domain Bacteria; phylum Pseudomonadota; class Gammaproteobacteria; order Methylococcales; family Methylomonadaceae; genus Methyloprofundus. Next base: position 5,658 of record CAZXJK010000057.1, on the reverse strand, counting down.
CCAGTAATGCGCCGATAGTCATGGCAGGCTTATTGAATGCCTTACCCTGCACACCATTGATGGCTCGGCTGCAAAAGGAAGACCGGTTAATCCAAGCTAGTAGTGGTAATAACTCGGATGGAGTGATTAATTTTATTCCCTATAATTTGTCAATTCAACAGGCCGAGCAAAATTATTTGCATATTCTCGAAGCAATCTATACGCCTAAAGTTTACTTTGTACGTGTGATGCGCCATCTACAATTAATCGACCCTGAGTTACAAAGCCAACACCGAGTCAGTAATAATAGTAGCGGCTATTTGTTCAAAATTTTATCACGCAAAAATGCATTGTTTTATTGGCGTTATTTGCCAGCAGCAATGCGCATCGCCAAACAACGTTGTGGTTTTAATACACTTGGCTACCAAGTTATCTTGGCAGAATATTTTTCGCTGTGTGGGCAATATACGCATTTTAGAGCGCAAATTAAGGTACAGCGTGAACATTTGTACAGGAAGGAGTATGCTGATTGGCAACAGCTTTCGTGGCGAGAGCAATTAGCTGCTAAAGCTGCCCCCGTAACAAGTGCAGGTACACAATGAGTAAGTACTATATTGGCTTATCTATTACTTATCATGATCCCGCTTTGGCGATCATTGATGCACAAGGCAATGTGTTGTTTGCAGAAGCCACCGAGCGCTATTTGCAAAACAAGCGTGCGCTAAATTGTGTTGCCGATCCATTGTTGCAAATTCCCGATTTATTAACACAATATTGCCCCGATCCAGACAGTTTTGTGATTGCGACTAATTGGCGCAAACATCGGCCTGTATACGAAAATATAGTGGCGGCATTAGGCTGTTTGACTGCCCCAGGCTTATTAAAAATAGGCATTAAGCGGTTGCGTTCACCGCTACGTAATTATCAGTTGCATCATATGATTGCCAGCCAGCGTAATAGCATTACCAGTGCAGGGCTTAATTTAGCGCGGGTTATTGCTGAACATTACCCTGACTGTGCTATTGAATTTACCGATTACCATCATCACCTCACCCATGCCGCAACAGCTTGTTACAGTAGTCCTTATGCAGAAGCAGCCTGTGCGGTGATTGATTCGTTTGGTGAAAATGGCTCGATGGCTTTTTATCATTTTAAAGACCAACAATTAGAGTGCCTTTATGAAAGCAAAGGCACGGGTAGCATTGGTTTTTACTATATGAAAATTACTGAGCTATGTGGTTTTGATTGGCTTAAAGGTGAGGAATGGAAGGTTATGGGATTGGCTCCCTATGGCAAATTAAACCTAGAACTGTATCAATTATTAACCACAACAATTTCGGTAGAGGGTTTTGTATGCCAGCATCAATCCAAACAGTTGTTTGCCCATATTGCTGCGCTGGATAAGTTTAAGCGTGCTGAACAAGATCCCATTGAGTATGCCGCCGACTTAGCCTATACGGGCCAGTATTTTTTTGCAGAATTAATGACGGATTTATTACAGCATTTACAGCAGCAAACAGGCTGTACAAACCTAACTCTAGCCGGGGGCTGTGCCTTAAACTCCGCCTTTAATGGCCAGATAAAAAGTCGGACTGCATTCGAGCAGGTCTTTATTCCTGTGGCCCCTGCTGATGATGGTACTGCACTAGGAGCGGCCTGGTTAGCACTGCAAGATAAGCAACCAGAGGTAACAATTAAAAATACCCTGCCACTGTCAGCTTACTTAGGTAGTCGCATTGCTGACCAGTCGATTATGCGGTTGATACAACATAATCGTGCCTTAGATATTCAGCACTTGCCCGATAGTATTTGTGCGGTAACCGCTGAACTTTTAGCACAAGGTCAACTGCTAGGTTGGATACAAGGGCGGGCTGAATTTGGGCCGCGATCATTAGGCAACCGTTCTATTTTGGCCGACCCACGCAGCGCAACCACCAAAGATGCCATTAATCAAAAAATTAAATTTCGGGAAAGCTTTCGTCCGTTTGCACCTTCGGTATTACATGAACACGCGGCTGATTTTTTTGTTGATTATCATGAGTCGCCTTATATGGATAAGACTTTACAGATCAATCCTGAGCGGCAACAGCAAGTGGCAGCGGTGTGTCATGTTGATGGTACAGGGCGCTTGCAAACAGTTAAGCAAGCATGGAATCCACGCTTTTATGAGTTAATCAATCATTTCTATCAGCGTACGCAAATACCGATGTTGTTGAATACCAGTTTTAATGTCATGGGTAAACCGATGGTGCATACACTGGAAGATGCAATAGCGGTATTTTTAACAACAGGGTTGGATGCTTTGGTGATTAATGATTATTTAATTCGTAAGCCCCGCGCATGACTAAGGCCGCGCATTTTTTTGACCCTACTCAGGCGTGCTTATATACTCAGCCGTTAAGTGGTGAGCCTATTGAATGGTCAGTTAATGCCTTAGCTGATTTGTTTTACCAATTACAGCAACCCGAACACGCCCATAACAGTATGGCGCGGGCTTATGCCTTGCTACAGCAAGAGTTACAGCAAGTGCAGCAGCATTACGCAACGGTCATTATGCTGGAGTATAGCCCCGCTAAACTCGCTGCTTTGCAGGTAGTAAAAATAACGCCTTTACCTGAGTCGCTTTGTTCAGCAGTCAATTTAAACACTTGCTTGCAACAGACAACAGTTGTGCTAGCAACGCAACCGCAGTGGCTACAAAATATTTCGCCCGCAGTAGCTAGTCAGAGCTTTATTGCGACACAGTTGCTGCGCTTGTTTTTGCAATTAACGCGTCAAAATGCACAGGGTATTGCCTTACCGCAAGCTTATCAGGCGATGTTATTAGCTCAGGGAATAACAATGCCCCGCTTGCATAGTGACAGCCTCAGCCAACAACTTGAACTGCCGGCAGACCTGTTGAAATTTGCCACTGTGCAGTTAGCCTTGGCTAAGTTCCCGCGAGTATTGCTGCCTGAGATTCTTGGTTTTACTTTGGCTTATTGTCAGTTGCCGACTCTGGTTGAAGTTGGTTTTCCGCAGCAGCAATTGGCTGGTACTTTTTGGCAACAGCGCCAAGATTTATTGCAGCAGCAAATAGCACCACTATTACAATGTAGCATTGCTTATCTGGATTTGTTTCCACAACACGCTCAGCTATTGTGGCAACGCATGCAAAAGGGCTTTTACTTGTATCAACTGCAAATGCAAGGTAGTCATACGCAAGTGCATGCCATATTGCAAAAACCACTCGATAGGCAACAAGCGGTGGCAAAGCTATTGCAGCATAAAGTTATCGCTGCAATGGGGCACCACCAAAAAATCCAATTGGCAGGCAGGTCGCTAGAGCAGTGGTTTGCCGGCTTGCCTGATAATACTGCGGAATTTCTGCAAGCATTAATGCAATCGGCTTATGTGGATAAACAGCAGCCTGCTAATAGTCGTTTGTTGCAATTGTTTGCCTTTAACGGGCCGATGTTTGGGGTGCTGGATCAAGCTGAACAAGATACGCTATTGTGCTGGTTACAAGAAGGTATTGCTACTCCGACCACTACTACTCACATAGAGCCTATAATAACCAGCAAGGTTAGCTCTGCTGCACAGTCAAAAGGCCAGCCGGACTCGGGTATTATTGAATTCTCGTCCCTAAGTACTAGAGAGTTGTATTATTATTTGGTGAATGCAGATTTATTTCCAGAGGCTTTACCTACAGCAAAAGCGAAAGTGCGCAAGTTGTTATTTGCGTGCAAGTTGTTTAATCCACTACCGTTTAAACATTATAGTCATCAACAATTTGATGCTTATATAAAGGATATTTATCAAAGTGAGGTGGCTGGTTATCAGCCATTGCAAGGTACACCCAAAATATCCAAAGCTGCCTATATTTGGGGTTTTGAACAAATAGCGCCCTTGATATTGATTGATGGTAGTTGGATCCAAAATAGTTTGGCATTGCAGGATGTGACACCTGAAATTAGTGATATTTTATTTGCTACTTATTGTGATGAGGTTGGTAATGGTCAGTTAGCGCAAAATCACCCCTATATTTTCCAACAGTTATTGGATAGCTTGGCTATTCAAGTCCCGCCTGCATACAGCCGAGAATTTATTGAGCATAAAGGCTTTATTAATAGCGCCTTTGATATGCCGGTTTTTATGCTGGCATTAGCGAGCTTTTCCGTCGAGTTTTTGCCTGAATTATTGGGTTTAAATATGGCGATTGAACTAAGTGGTTTAGGGAAAAGCTACCTACGCTTGGTAGATGATTGGAGCTATTGGGGCATTGATCCCGGCATTGCCAAAATTCATATTTCTATTGATAATTATGCCAGCGGACATACCTTCTTGGCTAAAAAAGCAATTCAGATTTATATGGATGATTTGCAGCAGACTACCAGTAATACGGTAGTATTAGATAGTCACTGGCGGCGTATTTATAGTGGCTATGCGGCATTACGGTTTGTAGGGGCGCGCTTTAAAGTTGGTTTGCCGCTTGAATATTTGATTTATAAGTTTAAAAGTAAGCATGGCTTGGGGTGATGGGCTTGGCTTATATTATTAATGAGGTGTAAGTAGTTATGCATTCTAATTTAAATTATTTGGCCTGCTTTTTTTTGCCAATAACGGCGCTTTTGTTTTTAAGCACCGCACCGCATGATGCAATGACTGCACTCCTCTGGACCCTGCCACTTTGGGCATTAATTGTACTGGATTGGTTCAGCCCCAAAGTGAGTCCTTCGATACGAATACCGCAGCTTACGCATCGGTTTTACGATACTCTTTTATATGCACTGGCCTGCCTGCAATTTCTCATTATCAGCTTATTATTAATCTATGCCAGCCGCTTGCAATGGGGTTCTTCGCAAGCAATACTCACTTCTAGCATTAACCTGATCGTTATGCGAATTTTGGTAGGCACCACCTCGGGTAGTTCGGCACTCATCGTTGCGCATGAATTAATACATCGACCCAAACGACATTTACGGGTGCTAGGTCGCTTATTACTTTATAGCGTTTGTTATGAACATTTTGTCATTGCCCATATTCGTGGACATCATTATAGTGTCGCTACACCTACCGATATGGCAACTGCGCGTTTTGATGAGAGCTTTAGCAGCTATTGGCAAAGGATTTATTTAGGGCATTTTCAATATGCATGGCATTCTGAATTACAGCGTTTGGGCTTACAGGAACTACCTAAGTATCATTATAAAATGCTGCGTAATTCGGTATTACAAGGCTTAATCATAGAGGTAGCATTGGTAGTGCTGATTTTTATGCTGTTCGGTTGGGCCGCCGCCTTTATTTTTTTATATCAGGCTTTTGCAGGCATACGCTTATTGGAAAGTATTAATTATTATCAACACTGGGGGCTGGAGCAGGGTAAGGCAGGTGATACTTTAGCTTGGGTGAATCAGTCTATGGTCACTGAATATGCATTGATTGGTCTATCACGGCATATCGGGCACCATAAAAATGCAGCCACCGCATTTTATACAACGCCCTATAGCGAGCAGGGTCCCATTATGCCCTATGGGTATTTTGTGACTAATCTTTGGGTTAAATTAGATAATGCAGCTTATCGGCGAGTGTCAGCAAGTATCCTACAAAAGTATTGGCATAGTGGAGGTTAAATAGGTGGCATGTACTAAGGCACCTGGAAACACACATCATCCATCTTTACTAGTTTTTTTGTCCGTC
>CAZXJK010000056.1:0-12465 GCA_964640895.1 uncultured Methylomonas sp. | reverse complement strand
CATTTATGCGTACCCAAACCTTATGCTTCAACCTTAACCGGAATATCAATTAATGAAGTAGGTTTATAAACAGGGGCGGCAATAATATCGCCGTCTGTTTTAGGTCCACGCACTGCAATGCCTAAAGCTTTCAACGGATGTGCTACCGTATCTCTTACCGCAGTGGCTTCATAACCACAATGCGCCATACAGCCTTCACATTTTGGATTTTTACCTGCACCATATTTATCCCATGGAGTGGTATTCATCAACTCAGCAAAGCTATCAACATAGCCTTCATCAGATAATAAGTAACAAGGTTTTTGCCAGCCAAACACATTACGCGTCGGATTTCCCCATGGTGTACAGTCATAGTCTTGGTTACCTGCCAAGTAATCCAAATATAATGAAGAATGATTTAGTTTCCATTTTTTATTTTTACCAATCGCAAAAATACCACGAAACAATTGCTTGGCTGCTTGACTAGACATAAAAGAGTCTTGATCAGGCGCATCTTCATAACCAAAGCCTGGTGCAATGGTAATGCCTTCTACACCCAGTTCGGTTGCATAATCTAAAAACTCGGCGACTTCTGCTGAGGTTTCACCTTGAAATAAAGTGCAGTTAATAGTGACCCGAAAGCCTTTATCTAGTGCCATTTTAATGGCCTCAACAGCAATATCAAATACACCATCTTGGCATACTGATGCATCATGCCGCATGGCATTACCATCTAAATGGATCGAAAAATTCAGATAAGGTGAGGGCGTATAATCATTAATTTTCTTTTTTAACAATAAGGCATTGGTGCATAAATAGACAAATTTCTTGCGAGCGACAATACCTGCAACAATTTCTGGCATTTCTTTATGAATTAACGGCTCGCCCCCTGGAATAGACACCATTGGCGCACCACATTCATCGACTGCCTGTAGACACTCGTCTACAGAAAGGCGCTTATTTAAAATATCATTAGGATAAGCTATCTTGCCACAACCTGAACACGCCAGATTGCAACGAAACAAAGGTTCCAGCATCAATACTAAAGGGTATTTATCCACCCCTTTAAATTTTTGCTTCATCAAATAAGTACCCACAGCAATTTGTTGCCTTAAAGGAACACCCATATAGTCCACTCCACACTAAACCAAATAATAAATCTAAAAGTTGCAATAAAGCAACAAAAACTAAGCTGTTTTCTACCATAAAAATACAGTCTCGACAATCCATTCATTATGAATCGCTAATAGCTGATTAGCATACTATTTTTATGCCACCAACACCAGTTTGTCTAATATTTTTTACCTAAACATAGCAACCAAAGCCGTATTTAAACAGACCTTACCCAGTACGAAAATGGAACTGTTTCGCAAAAAAACAACATGTTTTGTATTTAAACTACATTCGGTCTATAATTTATCACTAACAATGAAACTATATAGTTGCCATTCACACTCATCGCCAAAAGACCATAATGACCGATACTCAAGCTACAATTGACAACCCTGAATCGCTTTTAGCCGCCTCTGTCGATGAATTTCAAGCCATATTATTAGAAGGCGTTTCAAGAACATTTGCTTTAACCATTCCGCAACTCCCTAAAGGTCTTTACGAAGCAGTAGCAAATGCCTACCTTCTCTGTAGAATTGTCGATACTGTTGAGGATGAAGTCTCGCTGACTTTCGCCCAAAAAGAACATTTTTGTAACCGTTTTATTGAAGTAGTCCGCACAGGAAATGACGCGGCCAGTTTTGCTCGCGACTTATCTCCCTTACTCTCTGAGCAAACCATTCCTGCCGAACATGTTTTAGTACAAGTGACAGAGCGTGTTATCGAAATCACCCATAGTTTTGCTCCAGAACAAATAGAGGCTTTATTAGGCTGCGTTGAAACCATGGCAAAAGGTATGCCGGGCTATCAAGGCATGGATTTACACGCAGGCCTTGCTACCGTGAAAGACATGGATGAATATTGTTACTATGTTGCTGGTTGTGTCGGTGAAATGTTAGCCAAATTATTCTGCCATTATTCTAGCGAAATCAATCAACATCGCGAACAACTACTCGCATTATCCACCTCGTTTGGTCAAGGTCTACAAATGACCAATATCCTGAAAGATATTTGGGATGATGCACAGCGCGGTGTTTGCTGGTTACCACAAGATGTTTTTACTGAAACAGGTTTTGAACTTAAAAACCTTAATAATGCCACCAGTACCGCAGAGTTTCGCTTGGGACTAGAACACCTTATCAGCATTGCCCAAGGCCACCTTAAAAACGCCCTAACCTATACGCAATTAATCCCTCGCCATGAAGTTGGCATGCGTAACTTTTGCCTTTGGGCAATAGGCATGGCAGTACTTACCTTAAATCAAATCAAAGCAAACTTGGATTTCAATGACTCAAATCAAGTCAAAATAACCCGTAAAAGTGTCAAAGCCACTATTCTAACTACCCGCATCATTGGGCGTAGCAACTGGTTGTTATCTGCCGTTTTTAATGCAAAAAGCAAACACCTAGTCTGTAAAGACTGGACATATCAAGCAAAATAATAGGCCGCATTATGTTTACTGAAGATTACAATAACATGAGTGTTACATCTGCCTTAGACAGTGCCATTAAAAATGCACAAAACAGACTACTCTCTTTGCAGCATCCAGACGGTTATTGGGTCTTTGAATTAGAAGCAGATTGCACCATTCCAGCTGAATACATCATGATGATGCATTACTTGGATGACATTGATAACAAGCTACAAGCAAAAATCGCCAATTACCTACGCAAACATCAATCAATTGATGGTAGCTACCCACTCTATCCAGGCGGTGCGGGTGATATAAGCTGTAGCGTTAAAGTCTATTACGCTTTAAAAATGGCAGGCGACACACCTGAACAACCTCATATGGCTCGCTTACGAGACTATATTCTAGGTGAAGGTGGGGCCGCTAAAGCCAACGTTTTCACACGTATTGCATTGGCCATTTTCGAACAGTTACCTTGGCGGGGCGTACCTTTTATTCCTGTCGAAATCATGTTACTGCCTAAATGGTTTCCGTTTCATATAGATAAAGTATCCTACTGGTCTAGAACCGTCATGATACCGCTATTTATCTTATGCACCTTAGAGGCAAAAGCAAAAAATCCGCTCAATGTAGATATTTTAGAGCTATTTGTGGTGCACCCTGACTTGGAACAACATTACTTCCCTGAAAGAGGCTTGACCAATAAGTTTTTTCTATTTTTAGATGCATTAGGGCGCAAGTCTCGCGCACTTGTTACCAAGCGCATGCACCAAACTGCAGTCACCAGAGCAAAAGACTGGTTTACTGAACGCCTTAATGGCGAAGATGGGCTGGGCGGCATTTTCCCTGCCATGGTCAATGCCTACCAAGCGATGCTATTACTCGGCATGCCTGCGGATCATGAGCATGTAGTGACCGCCCGTAAAGCAATCGATAAACTATTAGTTATTGGTGATGACGAAGCGTACTGCCAACCTTGCTTATCCCCTGTTTGGGATACTGGCTTAGCATTATTAGCCCTGCAAGAAGCCAACCTGCCAGCGACAAAAGCAGATAGGGAGCGAGCTTACACATGGTTAAAAAACAAACAGCTTTCTGATGAGCCTGGTGATTGGCGTATCCAACGCCCTAATGTAGAAGGGGGTGGCTGGGCATTTCAATTTGAAAACCCACACTATCCAGATGTCGATGATACTGCTGTCATTGCTTTTGGTATGGCAACTGCAGAGATTGAAGGTATGGACGAATCTATCCACCGTGCCACTCGCTGGATTGTTGGCATGCAAGCTGCAAATGGTGGCTATGGTGCTTTTGATGTGGACAATACTTATTACTACCTCAATGAAATCCCTTTTGCCGATCATGGTGCATTGCTGGATCCGCCTACCGCTGATGTCAGCGCGCGTTGCGTGATGTTAATGGCTAAAGTTGCCCAAAATCATGACGAATATTTACCTGCGTATCACCGTTGTATTAAATACATTCGTGACGAGCAAGAAGCTGATGGATCTTGGTTTGGGCGTTGGGGCACCAACTATATTTATGGCACTTGGTCAGTCCTTATCGCACTAGAACAAACCAATATTGCAAAATCGGATCCCGTCTATACCAAAGCCGTAACATGGCTAAAAAGCGTACAAAATGCGGATGGTGGCTGGGGTGAAGGCAACGATAGTTACCTTGATGCAAACACTAAAGGGCAATTTCACACCAGTACCGCCTTCCAAACAGCATGGGCAGTATTGGGGTTAATGGCAGCAGGACAAACCAACAGCTTGGCAGTCAAGTCCGGTGTTGATTATTTGCTCAATGAACAACTGGACGATGGTTTATGGTATGACGACTGCCATACTTCCCCTGGTTTTCCACGGGTATTTTATTTGAAATATCATGGCTATGATAAATTCTTTCCACTTTGGGCTATCGCGCGCTATCGCAATGAGCAGAATAAGAAGTGATTACTGGTATTGTCGTTGCTTTACCAGAGGAACTGCGTACTCTGAGCAAAGTTAAGCTTGCTCAAGGTGAATGCATGCAACTATCAGCAAATACGCTTGTCATGTTAGCAGGCACAGGCCCTAAAAATGCCAGCAAAGCAAGCTTGGAATTAATTGCACAAGGTGCTCAGCAACTTATTAGTTGGGGTTGCGCGGGCGCATTAGCCCCTTATTTAAAGGCGGGGGACTTAATTATTCCTAACGCCATTCTCAGCCAAGACAATACCTCATTAACAACGCAAAAACACTGGCGTGAACAGCTAATCAAGATACTAGACCCATCCTTAAAGTGCTACAATGGTTCGCTTTTAGAATCTACAACGGTTATTAGTTTGGCACAAGATAAAACCCTCCAATTCAAGCGCAGCAATGCCTTGGCAGTAGACATGGAAAGTGCCGCTATTGCACGCATTGCCGCGCAAACCGACCTACCTTTTATCGCCATCCGCAGTATTGTTGATAGCGCACAATTTAATTTACCAAAAGCCATTCACTATGCGCTGAACGACAGCGGTATCGTTGTCATTCCAAAACTTATCAAATATCTATGCCTACACCCATCGGAACTAGTGCCACTTATTCAATTAGGCCTACATTTTAAGGCAGCCGGTCATACACTAAAACAGCTTGCTCGCCAACTCCCTAGCATTACGCAAGCATCATGAATTCCGGCACCGCACAGACCAGCAGAATACTGGCATGGCAAGGTCGCTTTGTCACTCGTTACGCTTGGTTGATCATTATCGCTGCATTATTATTAACCAGTGCCAGCCTGTATTACATAAAAGACAATTTAGGCGTTAATAATAACTCGGCAGAAATGCTGTCCCCTGACTTACCCTTCCAACAAAATACCAAGCATTTGGAATTGGCTTTTCCACAAGATGCCAATACCATGATTTTTGTAGTCGATGCGCAAACGCCTGAAGAGACGGCCATTGCCGCCGAAAAGCTTTCAGCGCGCTTAAACAAGAGCACTGCACACTTTAAGTCCAGCTATATTCCGGAAGACAATGCCTTTTTTCGGCAACAAGCCTTGTTGTACCTATCGACGGAAGAACTCGATAAATTAGCTAACAACTTAACGGATGCACAACCCTTTATCGGCTATCTTGCGCAAAACTACCATTTAACCGGCTTATTCGAAATTTTAACGCAAGCACTAGAAAATAAAGATAGCGTTATTAGCCAAAGTTTACCTGATTTATTATCCAGCATTAGCACAGCCATCAAAGCAACGGCACAGGGAGATAATTTCCACGTCTCTTGGCAAGAAATATTAAGCCCGAACAGCCTGACCAATAAAACGCGCCGTATTGTGATTGCCAAACCCAAAAAGAATTTTTTGGAGATTATGCCAGCGGCGGCGGCTATCGAACATGCGCGCAGTGTTACGCAGCAACTGCAAACCGAAATGCCGGGAGTTATCATCAGAGTAACGGGCGAAACAGCATTAGAGCATGAAGAACTGGAAAGCATTGGTGAAGGTGCCATCTTAAGTGGCATCGGTTCATTCCTTCTGGTTTGTATCTTATTATTTCGCTGCTTACGTTCTATTAAATTATTACTCGCCACCCTAGCAACACTGTTAATGGGACTTACCCTCACCGCAGGCTTTGCAGCAATTGCCATTGGCCATTTAAATGTGATCTCCATTTCCTTTGCCGCGCTGTATATCGGCTTAGGGGTAGATTTTGCCATTCATATGAACTTGCATTATCGAGATGAAATTGTGCTCCGGCATGACAAACAAACTGCGATTAAAAATGCACTACACAGCGTAGGGTTTTCATTGTTTTTGTGCGCATTAACCACCTCTATTGGTTTTTTTGCCTTTGTACCGACTGATTATAAGGGTGTATCTGAATTAGGCCTTATTTCAGGCGCAAGTATGTTTATTGCCCTGTTTTTATCACTCATCGTACTCCCTGCTCTGCTCAGTCTACTGAACCTTAAAAATACCCAAGTAATCCCACAAAAAGCAGAGGCAAGCTTTCTACAAACACTGCCGTTTCGCTATAAAAAAACCATTCGCATTAGCAGTATCCTTTTAGGATGTGCTTGTTTATTCGCTATTCCCTACATCACCTTTGATTCCAATCCGGTGAATATGCGCAACCCTAAAGCCGAAAGCGTTGAGACATTTAAGGACTTGTTGCAGTCAAAAACGGAATCGCCTTATGCTTTATATGCATTAACCCATAGTCTTGCCGAATCACGCCAATTATCCAAACAACTACAAGCAATTTCTACGGTACATAGCACGATTACACTTGAGGACTTAGTGCCTGATGGCCAAGAAGAAAAACTATTTACCATAGAAGATTTAGCGATGATTCTCGGTGCGCAACTAAGTCAATTTTCACAAACCTTAGCACCGTCAAACTCTATTGCTGTACTACGTAAATTTCAACATACACTACAGCAGCAACTCACTAGACCAGACAATGCAATTGCCCCCGCCATCCTCAACGAACTTAATGCTAATATTGACCTCTTTAGCAATGCGATGCAGCAATCAGCCGAGCCTACCCTATTAGTAAATACTTTGGATAATAGTATCTTAGGACTATTACCCCACACTATTAGCATCCTAAACCAAAGCTTAAGCGCTTATCAATTTGCTTTAGATGATTTACCTGCTTATATCCGCGAGCAATGGCTCAGCCCCACAGGCATTTATCGCGTTATGATCTTACCTGAGCAAGATTTAAATATTCCTGCCAATTTAAAACAATTTGCCCTAGACGTACAAAGCATTGACCCAACCGCTACAGGCTTGCCTGTGGCTGATTTAGCTTCCGGTCAAGCGGTAGTTTCTGCTTTTCAACAAGCCTTTGCCACCTCGCTGATCCTCATTAGCCTTTTACTCCTGCTTATTTTACGCAGCTTTAAAAAAATGCTATTGGTGATTGGCCCGTTATTATTAGCAGGCCTGTTAACCTGCACAGTGAATGTATTCCTAGGCATTCCGTTTAACTTTGCCAACATTATCGCCCTACCCTTACTTTTAGGTATGGGAGTTGATAGCGGCATTCATATTATGCACTGTTTACACGAACACCTAGATGACAACCAGCACCTATTACAAACGAGTACTGCACGCGGGGTGATGTTTAGCTCCATGACTACCATGAGTAGTTTTGTCAGTTTAGCTTTAATCCCACATTTTGGTATTGCTAGCATGGGTATTACTTTGGCTGTAGGCATTAGCTTCACTTTAATAGCAACCCTGATCGTACTTCCCGCTTTTAGCAATAGAAGCATTCAACTCTAACCTCTCTAAAACGAAAGATATTCGATGTCATTTAGTATTGCCGAACTTTTTAACCAACACCAGCAAGAGAAATTTACCTTGCATGAGAACTATTTGAATAAACAAATGGTACGCGTGCTGCAAACAATTGGTTATGACCGCAACTATACCAAAGCAGTCGGTCAATATTTATATGACCAAGAGGGTCATGAATACCTAGACTGTTTAAGTGGCTTTGGCGTATTTGCTGTTGGCCGTAATCATCCAACTATTATTAATGCTTTGCAAGAAACCTTAACATTGGAATTACCTAATTTGGTGCAAATGGATGTTTCCATATTAAGTGGCTTACTTGCACAAAAGATCTTGGCAACAACGCCTGATAATCTACAGAAAATGTTTTTCTGTAACTCAGGCACCGAGGCAGTTGAAGCAGCAATAAAGTTTGCCCGCTACACAACTAAACGCAAAAAAATTATTTTTTGTGAGCATGGTTATCATGGCTTGACCATGGGATCCTTATCACTGATGGGCGAAGAAATTTTTCGTGAAGGCTTCGGCCCTTTCTTACCTGGCTGCAGCTCAGTCCCCTTCAATGATCTGACCGCATTAGAACAAGCTCTCAGCAATAATGATGTTGCTGCTTTTATTGTCGAACCTATTCAAGGTAAAGGCGTTAACCTTCCTGATGATCATTATTTATCCGAAGTCGAACGTTTATGTAAACAATACGGCACCTTATTTGTTGCCGACGAAGTACAAACAGGCATTGGTCGTACTGGAAAATTCTGGGCAATTGACCACTGGGGTGTAAAACCTGATATGATTTGCATGGCTAAAGCGTTGTCAGGCGGCTTTGTACCAGTCGGTGCCGTTGCCATGACCACCAAAATCATGGACACCGTCTTTAACCGCATGGATAGAGCAGTCGTACACGGCTCTACCTTTTCCAAGAATAACATGGCCATGGCAGCAGGCCTAGCAACATTGCAGGTTATAGAAGATGAAAAGCTAGTCGAAAATAGCGCTCAGATAGGTGCAGATATTATTAGTAGCCTTAATGCCATGAGCAGCCAATACCAGTTTCTAAAGGAAGCACGCGGCAAAGGATTAATGATTGCTATTGAATTTCAATCACCTACGAGCTTAAAACTCAAAGCCGCTTGGGCTGCACTCGAAGCAGCTAATAAAGGTTTATTTTGTCAGATGATCACCATTCCCTTATTTAAAGAACACCAACTACTTACCCAAGTAGCAGGTCACGGTATGAATGTGGTCAAACTACTGCCACCACTAAATCTAACACAAAAAGATCGCGACTGGGTTGTTAACTCGTTCGATCAAGCCATTGCAGACACACACCAAGTCCCTGGCTCAATTTGGTCACTAGGCAAAAACCTAGCAGGCCATGCATTAAAATCAAAAAAAGGGTCATAAGGAACGCATACTATGAAAATCGCAGAAAACTATCCACTTTTACATACTATCGACCTTCCTAAAGACGTGCGTAAACTGCCTCGGGAGCAGTTAATTCCTTTAGCGACTGAATTACGTGAGTTTTTAACACACTCGGTCAGCTTATCTGGCGGTCATTTCTCCGCAGGACTTGGGACAGTTGAACTAACAGTCGCACTACATTATGTTTACGATACGCCGAATGATCAATTGGTTTGGGATGTAGGCCATCAGGCTTACCCGCATAAAATCCTGACGGGCCGTAAGGAGCGCATGCCAACCATCCGCTCTAAGGATGGGGTCTCTGCATTCCCTAAGCGCAAAGAAAGTGAGTACGATGCCTTTGGCGTGGGTCATTCCAGCACCTCTATCAGCGCCGCATTGGGTATGGCCATAGCAGCTGAGTCTAAAGGTGATGATAGTCGTATGGTGGCTATTATTGGTGATGGCAGTATTACGGGCGGTATGGCATTTGAAGCTATGAACCACGCTGGAGCCTTAGATGCCAATCTATTAGTTATTCTGAATGATAACGACATGGCGATTTCGCCTAATGTTGGTGCCATGAATAACTACTTTACCAAAATCATATCCAGCAAACTCTACTCATCGGTACGCGAAGAAAGCAAAAAAGTACTCAGTAATATACCTGCCGTTTGGGAACTGGCACGTAAAACTGAAGAGCATGTAAAAGGCATGATTGTACCTGGAACTTTATTTGAAGAACTCGGTTTTAACTATATTGGCCCTATTGATGGTCATGATGTTGATATGCTTGTCGATACCTTAAAAGCAGTTAGATCATTATCAGGCCCTGTATTTTTACATATCGTGACTAAAAAAGGCAAAGGCTATGAGCCTGCTGAGAAAGACCCCTTAGCTTATCATGGTGTCCCTGCATTTGACCGCACCAAAGATTCTTTGCCAAAATCTGCACCCTCTCCACACCCGACTTATACGCAAGTTTTTGGTAGCTGGTTATGTGATATGGCAGAAAAAGACGAGCGTTTACTAGCTATCACACCTGCCATGCGTGAAGGCTCAGGTATGGTCGAGTACTCGGAGCGTTTTCCTAAACGTTATTTTGATGTCGCCATTGCTGAACAACATGCCGTTACACTTGCTGCAGGCCAAGCCTGTCAAGGTGCTAAACCAGTTGTTGCCATCTATTCGACTTTTTTACAACGTGCCTATGATCAGTTAATTCACGATGTCGCCATTCAAAATCTTGACGTTTTATTTGCGATTGACCGAGCTGGCTTAGTCGGTCCTGATGGCCCAACGCATGCAGGTAGCTTTGACTATAGTTTCCTACGCTGCGTCCCTAATATGGTGGTTATGGCGCCGGCTGACGAAAATGAATGTCGGCAAATGCTGACCACTGGTTACAACTACGATGGCCCTGCCTCAGTACGCTACCCACGCGGCAAAGGCCCTGGTACCGCAGTGAGTAAAGAGTTCAGCGAAATAGAAATTGGTAAAGCTGAAATTCGTCACCAAGGTGGCCGTATTGCCATTCTTGCTTGGGGTAGCATGGTCACGCCAGCTCTCGAGGCAGGTAAACAGTTAGGTGCAACCGTGGTTAATATGCGTTTTATTAAACCTATTGATGCAGCGATTATCTTGGAAATGGCTAAAACACATGATGTTCTTATTACCATTGAAGAAAATGTACTTGCCGGTGGCGCTGGTAGTGCCATTAATGAGTTCTTGCAAGCACAACAAATTTTAATGCCAGTATTGAATATTGCATTACCTGATGAATTTGTTGAGCAAGGCACTCGTGAAGAGTTATTGAGTGATTGTAATTTAGATACGCTAGGCATTCTAAACAAAATCGAAAGCTTCTGTGCGTAGGTTGCGGGTGAGGCACGAACCCCAACATATTATGAATAAATAATTGATATTGCCGTAAAACAGATTTGTTGGGGTTCGTGCCTCACCCCAACCTACCGTGCTACGTGCTGACCCCTTTGATGCTTTTCTGATGGTTTTTTATTCAATGAATGCTCTATAAGAATCTTTACCCTCAAATATTTCTTCTATCTGAATAATTCTACTTAATAACATCATATCTATACTTTGACACCCTACAAATACTATTCCAGTATTTCCTAAATCGTCATTAACTTGATAAATAGCCGATATTCCATTTTCCCCTAATTTCTCTAAAAAATTTCTATCAGGGGCAAAATATCTAGTCCGCGCTAAAAACAAGGA
The DNA here is from genome assembly GCA_964640895.1 of uncultured Methylomonas sp. Lineage (GTDB taxonomy): Bacteria > Pseudomonadota > Gammaproteobacteria > Methylococcales > Methylomonadaceae > Methyloprofundus. The sequence goes on along the minus strand of CAZXJK010000056.1, from coordinate 1,037 downwards.
ACACCCCTCATTTAAAAGATTCAATACACTATCTTGACTTTCTCCCATCATTAAAATAAACCCCATATCTAATGGATTTATACCGAATAAAGGCCAAGTTCCTATTTCATTAACTTGCACTTCTCTAACAGCCAAATAATAGTCATTATTATTATAGATAGTCCACCCATTCTTTAAATATTTTTTCTCAATTACCTTAGCAGCAACAGAAGATTTTCCTGGAATTTCAACTAACCAAGAAATAATAGCAAATACATTAAGACTAGTGAGGGCACATATATTCTCAATCAAAATTGGTATAGCATTTATTGAACTTTCTTTTTTACAAACAAAACTATACCTATTAATACAAATTCCACTAGATTGATCTACAACTAGTTTTTCTGAGCTTCCATTCTTCTCGTACAAAGATTCATTATTTGTAATCGGCTCTTCTTTTCCACAGAAAAACATACTTCACCTATTGTTTTGTGGGTTATGCATTGATGGGTAAGTATGGTGCATTGTGCCTCCAGGTAAATCTACTCCATAATGAGGTGGAATATTACCTTTCCTATGTCCATATGGGTCGTGGTGAACTATTTTACCAGTATCAATAGAGCGAACTTCAGTACGAACACCAGGCTCCCCCTGTGGCCGCCTTGACCCAGGTCTGGGTGGTTGATCGGGAAGTTGCTCTCGCCCTCCATTCCTTCCCATGCCAGCCTCGCGCTCAGCCGCTCTTCTAGCTGCTCTCTGAGAGGGATGGCGAACCTGACAAAACCCTCCTCCCCCTATGCCACCACCAAACCAAGGTCCAGAACCACCAAACCCAGGTGTATTTGGGTTCTGATTTACAAGTCCAGATGGATCAACAAAATTAACCGGATCATTAATCACATACCCATACAAATTCGAATCCCCACCCGCAAACCGAATCGGATCCTTGCCTGTCCACCTTCCCGTTTCTGCATCATAGTCCCTTACCCCAAATCTGACAAGTGCCGTGTGTTGGTCATAAATCCCACCAGCAAAGCCAAACGGCTGAAAGCCGGGGT
>CAZXJK010000055.1:0-12580 GCA_964640895.1 uncultured Methylomonas sp. | reverse complement strand
TTCTTTTTACCCTTTAATAAAGGCCATCATCACGGTAAAGGTAATCCAGCTAACCCCAATGGACATAAAACGGCTTACTTGTGGCAAGAGGTCTTCAGTAAACAAAGCTTGGCTAATATTGTGCAGCACTTTGTTCGGTTAGATGGTAGTAGTAAAGATCCCATCAATAAACGCACCTTATTTTTTCCGCGCTATCATCAATTGAATGTTGTTCGCAGTTTAATTCATGATGTTGAGACTCAAGGTGTCGGTCAAACTTATTTAATTCAACATTCAGCAGGCTCTGGTAAAAGTAATTCAATTGCGTGGGCGGCTTATCAATTGATTGAAGCTTATCCTATTTCAGTTGATATTCCAGGGGCTAAAGCACTTGATCAACCCTTGTTTGATTCGGTGATTGTAGTGACAGACCGTCGTTTGTTGGATAAACAGTTACGCGACAATATTAAAGACTTCTCTGAGGTAAAGAATATTGTTGCCCCTGCACATAAATCATCTGAACTAAAAAGTGCATTAGAAAATGGTAAGAAGATCATTATTACCACCATTCAGAAATTCCCTTTTATCATTGATGGCATCAGTGATTTAAGTGATAAGCGTTTTGCGGTCATCATTGATGAAGCCCATAGCTCTCAAAGCGGTTCGGCTCATGACAATATGAATAGGGTGATGGGTAAAGATGATGAAGAGGATTCGCAAGACAAAATATTAGAAGCTATACGGTCACGAAAAATGCGTGGTAATGCCTCTTACTTTGCCTTTACCGCAACACCTAAAAATACCACACTAGAAAAATTTGGTCATCAGCAAGCTGATGGTAGTTTTATCCCTTTTCATTTGTATTCCATGAAGCAGGCGATTGAAGAAGGTTTTATTCTTGATGTACTGGCGAATTACACCCTTTATAAGTCTTATTATGAAATTGAGAAGTCGATAGCTGACAACCCTCAGTTTGATAGTAAAAAAGCACAGAAGAAATTACGTGCTTATGTTGAGCGTAGTCAGCAAACGATTAATACTAAAGCTGAGATCATAATGGATCACTTTATCCCACAGATTGTTAATACCAAGAAGCTAAAGGGTAAAGCGAAAGGCATGGTGATTACGCAAAATATTGAAACAGCCATTCGTTATCACAAAGCAATTAATCAGATTCTTGAGCAACAGGGGAATCCATTTAAGGCTTTGATTGCTTTTTCAGATAAGAAAATGGTTGATGGTATTGAGTATACTGAGGCTGGTATCAATGGTTTTTCAGACAATAATACGGCCGAAATGTTTGATAAAAATTATATAGGAAAAGTAAAACCGAAAGGCGTTAATGAAGATGAAAATCGTTTACTTATTGTCGCAAATAAATACTTGACTGGCTTTGATCAGCCTAAATTATCCAGCATGTATGTTGATAAGAAGCTTCAAGGTGTTTTGGCTGTACAGGCATTATCTCGCTTAAATCGATCTGCACCTAAGCTAGCTAAGAAAACTGAAGATTTATTTGTACTGGATTTCTTTAATAGTATTGATGATATTAAGACATCATTTGACCCTTTCTATACGGCAACATCTTTATCAGAAGCAACTGATATTAATGTATTGCATGAGCTTAAAGATACCCTTGGGGAGGCTGGTGTATACGAGTGGTCCGAAGTTGAAGTCTTTATAAAACGTTATTTTGATGGGGATGATGCACAGACACTCAGCCCTATTATTGATATTGCAGCAGACCGTTTTAACGAAGAGCTTGAGCTAGAAAATGATGCCAAGATTGACTTTAAAATAAAATCTAAACAGTTTGTCAAAATCTATGGCCAGATGGCGGCTATCATCCCTTATGAAATTGTTGCTTGGGAAAAACTATTTTGGTTTTTAAAATTTTTAATTCCCAAGCTTACGGTAGTAGACCCTGATGCTGATTTATTAGATGAGCTCCTTGAATCTGTTGATCTAAGTTCTTATGGTCTTGAGCGCGTAAAACTTAATCAAACTATTGGTTTGGATGCATCAGAAACAGAAGTTGATCCTCAAAACCCAAACCCACGAGGCAAACATGGGGAAGAAGAAACAGACCCACTTGATGAGATCATCCGTAGCTTTAATGAACGTTGGTTCCAAGGCTGGAGTGCAACCCCTGAAGAGCAGCGCGTTAAATTTGTAAATATTGCTAATAGCTTAAAAGCACACCCTGACTTTAAGGCTAAATACCAAGATAATGCAGACCCTCATAATAAAGCATTGGCTTTTGAAAAAATCCTGAAAGAAATTATGCTACATCGCCGCAAAGAGGAGCTAGGTTTGTACAAGCTATTTGCCAATGATGAGGCGTTTAAAGCGGCATTACAGGATAGTTTGCAGAGAATGGTAGCTTAATAAACAGTTAGATTTTGAGCTATGCTGGTAACTATTGTTCGTTTGGCATTTTGAAATTTATGCATCCATGAGGACAGCCACGATGAAATAGCTTTATAGATTCTAGCAATATGGTTGAGCATGGAAAATTGCCTCGGCGCATTAAGAGTAACATCTCAGGTTAAACGAATTTTTATATAAAAAATAAAATATAGCAAGCGAGCAGAGCGATTCCTACACTGAATAGTCCTGCTTTATACCATAAAGTTTGCTCATGCCAATAATATCGAATGCTCGATTTTTTTCTGACATAAAATACCCGACAACGGTATATGAAATTTTTAATAGCTGAAAATACTATTCGAGATAACGGGTATAGCAGAGCCAACCCTAAAACAAGCTCAAGGTAAAAAGCAGTGATTTCAGTATTGTGAACTTCCATATGAAAAACAGATTCAACCACATGATCTATATTGTATTCAAAAATCTCATTTATGAGGTAAGCAACTTCAATTAAGGATTCAAATAGAAAAGAAAAAAAATCTAGCAATAGCTCTAACGCCAAATCAGGCATCATTATAATAGCGATAATAAGGCTTATTAGCAGTGTATTGATGGCAAATTGACGCGTTCTTTTTTTCTTGACATAGTGACTCAGTAACTCTTTATCTTCTGACTTCAAATTAACAAAATGCGCACCAATCAAGTACGGATAATGATCATCTTCGAAAGGGTTGCTCGGTTTTGAGTAGATGACTTTACAGCAAGTGGTAATAATCGTCATGCCAGATAGTAGCAGCACTCTAACCATGACATAGTCCCCTGCCCGTAGCTCTTCTTTGCAAGTAAAGGAAATCCCGCTAGAGCTAATATTAACATTTAAAGTATCCTTTTCCTGGCTGTGCGAATCAGGTAGTAATTGATCGATGGGATTGGAACTTGCAGAAGAACTACTTGCACGCAAAGGCTGAACAATGGCATTATCAACAATATTATTGAAAGCAAGCTTGGTTTCTATTTCCGAGTTCACTTCAATTTTATGATAAAAAATATCAGCCTGTTCAACAATACGAAATTCACGCCTACGATTTAGGTTCTTTTTATTTTCCTTATCTGTCTTCATTATTTCCCTCAACGTATATCTGCTATCAATTAGAGTTTAATGTACTATCAGCTTAAGACATTTTTACAGATTGAGCTACAATTTAAAGCGGTTTTGTGAACTGTGTCGGATAAGTAAATTAACTAGTCTTTTTAAATCCGAATGCCCTACTTAACCATATCTGCATGCTTGACTGTGTGATTTTTGGTAAAAACGGATATTTTTTTGTATTCAACTGAATATAATAGATTAATTTTAAGGCAGCAGATACTCATCCGTAACAGGGTAAAGTTTTACTACAACGTGACGATGTAATAAGTTAAGTGAAGAATTTTGGTTAGATGGAGAACAATATGAGTAACGAAGAGATAATAATGGCCGATTCAGAAAAAAACATTAATGCAGCGAGTATTGAAGAATTAATTAATTCAAATTTAGATAGTGCAGCAGCAGAAGTATTAGGTAATACACCTATGGCTGAAGATGATAGCCTTGAAAACGGTGATGCCTCTATAGAGGTGAGTGAAGCCCCCCAAGAAACAACTGCAGAAGCAAAACTTCCTAAAGAGATTGATTTGGATGAGCTATTAGATGCAGCTGATATCGAGCTAGACATAAAATCTGAACCTGAAATTCAAGCAGAAGTAGAACCTGAAGAACTAAATTTGGAACCAGCGCCAGAGGTTGCTGATGTCACAGCTACAACGGATTTTCCAAAAGATGAAGAAGAGAAAGCAGAAGAAATAAACAGTTCTCAGGTTGAGTCCGTTGAAGAGCCAGAGCAATCTGATTCGATTGATTCTTTAGAAAGTGAAGTATCTGAACTTGAAAGCGAAATCCAAACGCAAATGGATAAGCTGGTTGTAAAAGCAGACCATTTAAAAGCCAATATTCAAAATGAGATTAAACGAATAAGTGCCGATAATGAGCAATTACAGCAACAGGTAGCCGAACTAAGCCAACAATTATCCGATGCTGAAGAAAAAGTACAGGGCTTAGCTGAAGTGCAAGATAGACAGCAAGTGACTATCCAAAAGCTAATTAGGATTTTAAAAGGTATTAATACTAAAATTACGCATTTATATGATGAAAATTAACTTAGTAACAGGGGGAGACATTCTACTCACTTGCTATGTTTTATCCTTTATATAAATAACTGGAGTACGAGTCTTGTTGGATAAGACTTGTACTCCAAGTTTACACAATACAAACTTGTGCAACTTACTGCATCGGAATTAAAGAAATCACCAAGACAAATAGTTTCTCATGCTTAAAAATTTATTTCTTAGCAAACTGATAAATAGCACCAAACCTAGCTTTCAACGCCATATTTTTGTCATCTTTGTTGATCAAAGTAAATTTATCAAACCTTCCAGCTCGACCTAAAATAGCTATATTTATTTTATTTCCCCCCTCAATCACATAACTGACCGGCAATTGATCGTAATAGCTGCCGTCACGTGGGATATTTTTAATCGTGACAGTACCGTTACTATTAAAAACCCAAGTATCTTCTCTCTTAAAGGTATCATCTGATTTCTCAGACTTTTTAGTGTATTCCAAAGCCCAAGCACCTTGTATATTTTCCTTAGTCAAAGGTGTGCCTTCGGCAAGTACATTACCGCCAACTAATAAAAGACTTGTGACAATTGCTGCTACATTTATTCTTTTCATTTATTTCTCCGCTTATTGAACTTGTATCGTGTTGCCATTGTACGCATTAACGATAAGAAAAGTACTCATGGTCAATAATAGCAAGCCAGGCCGACCTAATATCTTTATAATTATATTAGAAAATAGTAACGTATTATGCTACACGCCTACCTTCCTAATACAACATCATCACTAAAATATTTTTGCGTACCATCAAACCCTTACGCTTTATATGATAATTTGTATAACACGCAAACATTTAAATTAGGGGTACTAAGATACTCGATCATATTAGATATAACTTCATCTTAAAATGATAGATTATTCGAAATTGATGGGGCTGATTTTAACTGACAGGGACTAGGATATTAAGGGGGAAGAGAATTTAATCATGCTCCCCCCTAAAATAGAATCGTTAAAAAATCCCCCTGCTAGCGAATACTAACAGGAGGGTAATGGAATTATTCAAATACGTTATTGTAATCTTTTACGTGTTCATATAATTCTGCTTCTTGTTGTACAGATGTATTTTCACTGTAGCTCAGATGTTCTGTTTCTCTTGCTTTTAAGATTGAAACAAGTCCAATCACAAGAAATGAACAAACAGCAACAATGAGAAAAAATGTTCTATTATTTTTTTCTACTTCTTCAGTCATATTTACACCTTTATTATTATAGTTAGTTAGGTAGGTAGGTAGGTAGGTAGTTTCTCAAACATTATTAAACATTTTGATCACTAAACCTATGTATCTTATAGCTATGTCATTAATACATCGCTATTCCGACCTTTCCATTGGTCACTTTCGGTAGTTAGGGGTTCCGTTAAAAGCCATAACTTTCTACTCCTACTTCACAGTAGGTTTAGTTTTTTACCGTTTTTTCTACATCCTTATTCAGTTATATACTTATTTTCTAAATATATCAACCAAGCATTTTACTCAAGAATATTAATTTCAACTTATTAATATATAAGGAAAAAGCAATGATAATTATCAATTTAATTTAATTAAATTAAATTAAATTACCTCGTCTTTTAATCCTTATAGCGACACATTATGACAATATGTAACGACGAAGGAGCACTGCATGAACTCTAAAAATTTATACGCACCTATAGACCAAAAAAAACCTTTGCCGATCCAATTCAAAATAAATCATATTAAAACTTGCATTATCTGCCTGCTCGCAGGTGTGTTAAAATTACATTTATAAATGCCTTAACTATCAGATATGCAGCAAAACCTACCTGCCCAATGCTCTGAGTAGTCAAGGTTAGTGCTTTTCTTACTCCCGAACTCAGGTTAAATAAATACATGACAACTGATAACACGACCCATTTTGGTTTTAAACAAGTTGATACCGATGATAAAGTCAAATTAGTGCGCGGAGTGTTTGACTCTGTTGCCAGTCAATATGACGTAATGAATGACTTAATGTCATTTGGAATCCATCGCATTTGGAAACGCGTCGCCGTGCAATTAAGCAATGTTCGCGAAGGTGAGCAAGTATTAGATTTAGCGGGTGGTACGGGTGATTTAACTACCCTATTTGCTAAACGTGTTGGTAAAAGTGGCAAAATTATCTTGGCTGATATTAATTCTGAAATGCTACGTACTGGCCGTGATCGTTTGATTGATCGTGGTTTAATCAATAATGTTACTTATGCGCAAGTGAATGCCGAGTGTCTGCCCTTTGAAGATAATAGTTTTGATTGTGTCTGTATTGCTTTTGGTTTACGTAATGTAACCGATAAAGATGCAGCACTACGTTCGATGCTACGTGTACTAAAGCCAGGTGGCCGCGTGATCGTTCTGGAATTTTCCCATCCTACCGATAAAATCACTGAAAAAGTTTACGATTTTTATTCATTTAAACTATTGCCAAAAATCGGCAAAATAATTGCTAAAGACGAGGATAGCTACCGCTATTTAGCTGAATCAATCCGCATGCACCCGAAACAAGATCAATTGAAAGAAATGATGGAAGATGCAGGTCTCGAACGCTGCGAGTATTTTAATATGTCACAAGGTGTTGTTGCTGTACACCGTGGTTATAAATTCTAAGCTGACTTAATACTAGGAGATGCGTTTAGCTGCAACCCATTTTTTATTCGCGGCTAAAAACTGCTCCTACAAATATGCTCATCACCTTCTTCTTTAGCCTAAGACAATGACTATCAAACCTCTCTTTATCAGTGCATTTGAAGCTGCTCTCAATCATTACCTCAATCTAGATGAAGAGGTGACACTTTTCCTTGAGCCTTTAGCAGGTAAAATTATTGCAGTGACCATCCTGCCCTTTAATGAAACGATTTATCTTTGCCCAACGGCACAATCTATTCAAATAATCGACCACTATCATGGTGAAGCTGACACCACTATGCGCGGTTCATTAGCGGCTTTAGGCTTAATGGGCTTAAGTGCAACTCCGGCACGCTCTTTATTCTCGGGTGAGGTCAGTATTGAGGGCGATTTAACAATTGGCCACAAATTTCAAGAGCTGTTTAAACAGCTGGATATAGACTTAGAGGAACGTCTTTCACAATACACGGGCGATGTGATTGCACATAAAGTAGGTAATTTTTTCCGTAGCGCCAATCAATGGCAGCAACAAACACTCACTACCCTAAAACTGAATGCCGAAGAGTTTTTACAAGATGAAACTCAAGATCTCCCTCCCGCTCCCGAAGTGAATCACTTTTATCAACAAATAGATCAACTAAAAGAAGATTTTGACCGACTCGATGCACGTATGCAACGTTTAGAAGCACACACAAAAGCCGTTTAAATAAAACATCACAGGTATAGGAAGATAACGTGAAACACCCAAAACTTATTTTAAGAGTATTCCATATTAATTGGGTATTGATTACACATGGACTCGATGACCTCATTCTAAAAACACATTTATTCAGACCTTTACGTTTTCTAGCTGTTTTTTCACCTAATTTCTGGCGCAAAACCGAGTTTGGTAGTCGTGGCGAACGTATTCGCCGTACACTTGAAGACCTAGGCCCCATTTATGTAAAATTTGGACAAGCCTTATCAACACGCAAAGATATTTTACCTGATGATATTGCGGATGAATTGGTCAAATTACAAGATCAAGTTCCGCCGTTTTCAAACCAACAAGCCCGCGAAGTGATCGAACAGGAATTGGGTATGTCCATTGATGAAGCCTTTGCTGAATTTAGTGACAGCCCTTTAGCTTCCGCATCTGTCGCACAAGTCCATACCGCCGTTCTGCACACGGGCGAAGAGGTTATTGTTAAAGTATTGCGCCCTGATGTTGAAAAATGGATTCACTCAGACATTGGTCTGTTATACGAATTAGCCTCTTTTGCAGAAAAATTTTGGCAGGATGCGAAACGCTTACATGCGAAAGAAATTGTTGCCGAATTTGAAAAAACCTTATTAGATGAGCTGGATTTAGTCAGAGAGGCTGGTAATGCCGCCAAGTTAAAGCGCAACTTTGAAGGATCTGATTTACTCTATATACCTGAAATTTACTGGGATTTTACCCGCCGTAAAGTACTGGTTATGGAACGTATTTACGGCATTCCCGTCGGCAATATTGAAGAATTACGCGCTGGCAATGCTGATTTTAAATTACTCGCTGAACGTGGCGTAGAATCCTTTTTCACCCAAGTCTTTAGAGACAACTTCTTTCATGCCGATATGCACCCAGGCAATATTTTTGTCGAACTGCCTGGTAAATATATTGCGGTTGATTTTGGGATCGTCGGCACCCTATCCTCTTCAGATCAACGCTACTTAGCCGAAAATTTTCTAGCATTTTTTAATCGTGATTATCGTCGTGTTGCTGAAATGCACTTGGAATCAGGTTGGGTACCTGCCAATACTAAAGTGGAAGAATTTGAATCTGCTATTCGTAGTGTCTGCGAACCTATTTTTGACAAACCACTGAAAGATATTTCTTTTGGTTTATTATTACTACGTCTCTTTCAAACGGCACGCCGCTTTGATATGGAAGTACAGCCACAATTAGTATTATTGCAAAAAACACTGCTGAACATCGAAGGACTTGGCCGACAACTCTACCCTGAATTAGACTTATGGCAAACTGCCAAACCGTATTTAGAAGAGTGGTTTAAAGAGCGTTTAAGCCCGAAAGCCAAAATCAAACAAGCGATTAAAAAGTTCCCGGAATTAGCGGAAAAATTCCCGGAAGTACCAACACTTATCATGCAAGCATTAGATGATGCAGCGCACACCAGCCAACGCAGTGAAGCGCAACAGAAACAGCTGGAAAGGCTAAGCGAGCAAATGCACAGTAATCACAAAAGCACCCTTTATGCAGTACTGATTAGTGCTGCCATGATTAGTAGCGCCATCATATTACAATAATATGCTAGTTAACTTCGTCCCTAAAACAGAAATTTCTGCCAAAGAAAACCTGCAATGGTTATTCATTTTAAGAAATTTAATGATTGGGGGCGAATCACTACTGTTATTAATTTCTATCGATATATTAAAAATCCCACTGCACCAAGAGGCACTATGGCTTACCATTATATCCATTGCTTCAGTCAATCTTTACACTTGGATGCGCTTAAAAACCGAGATTCCAGTAACGGAAATGGAGATTTTTTCACAACTGGCATTAGATGTATTGGCAATTGCTTCACTGCTATATTTAACAGGTGGGGCAACCAACCCATTTACTTGGATTTTTTTACTGCCTGTTATTCTTACCGCCATTATTTTACCGCATACCTATACTTGGTATATGGTGATCTTAACCACGACTTTATATACCTTTTTAATTCCTTATCATGCAACCTTAACCACCGTTGAGCCGCATTTAATGCATATGGATATGGCTAGCATGTCGTCTGCAATGCATGATACTCAAGACCAAGAATTCTTTAATTTTCATATCTTCGGCATGTGGTTTGGTTTTGTTTGTAGCGCAGGTTTAGTCGCATTTTTTGCAGTAGAACTTTCCAATACCATTAAGGATGGCGAACGCATACTGGCGGACACCCGTGAGCGTGCTTTACAGGATGAGAAAATTATTTCATTGGGAACTTTGGCAGCGAGTGCCGCTCATGACATGGGCACACCATTAGGCACTATGGCTATTATTGCTCACGAATTAAAAGATGACTACAGTATTAAGGATCACCCTGAGTTGCACGAACGCATGCATATCATGCAAGACCAGATAAATCGCTGTAAACAGGCACTATCCCTTATGTCTGCATCAGCAGGTGAGTTACGTGCTGAATCAGGACATATTACTATTTGCAGTGACTATTTTGATGAAGTCATTAACCAGTGGCGCAGTCAACAACCAGGTGTAAAACTAAACTTACATATTAATTCGGAAGCACCATTGCACGAATCTATTTTAGCCGAACTCACTCTAACGCATTCATTGATAAACATTCTTAATAATGCTGCAGACAATACTCCAATAGATAAAGGTATCGACCTCAGTATCTACTCATGCACTGTAGAAGGCTTTATTGGTATTCAAATACGTGATTATGGCCCTGGCATGCCCGAAGAGCTGCTTGATAAAATAGGTAAATCCCCCATCAATAGTAGCAAGCAAGGCTTGGGGGTTGGTTTATTTCTAACCTATTCAACCATTACACGTATAGGAGGTTCAATAGATGTTAGCAATGCACCTTCAGGTGGAGCCTGTATTGATATTATTTTACCACTGACGACAACCTAGGAATGCATAACTATGGCAGAACAAGCACAATTATTATTAGTTGATGATGACCAAACCTATTGCTCAGTACTCAAATCAGCACTAGAAAAAAGAGAATTTGTAGTCTCGGTCGCCTATGATGTTAAAAGCGGTCTGGCATTAGCAGAAAAAATTGAACCTGAATATGCGGTGATTGATTTGCGTATTGGTCATGAATCAGGTTTGGAATTAGTGAAAAAGCTCATTTCACTCGATGATAATACCCAAATTATTATGCTAACAGGTTTTGCCAGTATAGCGACAGCAGTAGAAGCCATTAAACTGGGAGCAACCCATTATTTGACCAAACCTGCTAACCCAGATGAAATCATGAATGCCCTGCACAAAAATACAGGCGATAGTTCGATTGCCATCAATGCAAACCCGCTATCAGTAAAGCGTTTAGAATGGGAGCATTTACAAAAAGTATTAATGGAGCATGATGGCAATATTTCCGCTGCGGCTCGTGCTTTAAACATGCATAGGCGCACTCTACAACGCAAGCTTGATAAACGGCCTGTGCGCAAATAAAGCAGCAGCCAAACTATAAATAGTAAGATGGGTCGCCACACTTCATCTTTCCCCTCTACTTTTGAAGCTTTGCTTAATTCTTCACTACCAACAAGGTCTACACCTCCCTAAGAAACCATGACTACCCACAACACCGAACACCCTTTTGCTGAATATATTCGTATTTTAGGTAAAGGCAAAAGGGGCTCGCGCCCATTAACGCAGTCCGAAGCTTACCAGGCCATGCAAATGATTTTAGCAGGCGCAGTTGAAGACATTCAGCTCGGTGCTTTTCTGATGCTAATGCGTGTAAAAGAAGAAACCCCTGAAGAACTTGCCGGCTTTGTACAAGCCGTCCGCGCGACACTACCAGAAACAAGCTCACTCACTGCTGATTTAGATTGGTCTGCCTATGCAGGCAAACGCCGACATCTGCCATGGTATATTTTATCAAGTTTACTATTAGCGGAGAATGGTATTAAGGTGTTAATGCATGGCTCTGCAGCACACACGGCAGGAAGACTATTTGCCGAAGATATGTTGCCGCTATTTTCACTACCCATTGCAGATTCATTTAATGCAGCCCAACAAGATATACAAACACGTAATTTTGCCTATTTATCTTTAGAGAAAATCTGCCCTGCATTAAATAAAATGATTCACCTAAGATCATTAATGGGTTTGCGCTCCCCCGTACATACCTTGGTGCGCCTTATTAATCCATTTAATGCTAATTATAGCATTCAAGGCATTTTTCACCCTGGCTATCGCCCCGTCCATCAAGAAGCAGCACTGCTATTAAAGCAACCTCATGTGGCGGTATTAAAAGGCGAAGGCGGCGAAACAGAGCGTAACCCTGATATGAATTGCTTGGTACAAAGCGTACATCAAGCAAACTTGTCTGAAGAAGTTTGGCCTGCCCTCTTTCCCAGACGACATGTAAAACCAGAGCAACTGGAGCCAAAACAGCTATTACAAGTATGGCAAGATACAATACAAGATGAATTTGCCGAGGCCAGCATTATAGGTACCACTGCCATTGCCTTAAAGCTACTTGGTAAAGCAAAATCCCAAGCAGATGCACAGCAACTGGCTACTGATTATTGGCGTCAGCGTAATAAGATGGCTTTTATGGCACCAAGCACCTAAGGGGCAAAAATTCAATAATACCCGAGTCTGACTTGTCTTTTGGGTATTAGGAACTTACAAGCAATGAATATACCCACCTTGCTTGTCTTTTTGCTC
>CAZXJK010000054.1:6301-12716 GCA_964640895.1 uncultured Methylomonas sp. | reverse complement strand
ATTAAGTTAAGCATTTATATTCATAAAGTCAGTTACTTACCCTGTAGGCTGGGTTAGATTAGTAAGCGAAGCGCAACTAACGTAACCCAGCATTTACACAGTTACTGAGCGTTGCTGAGTTACGTTTTTATTGCTTCGCAAAAAAAATATAACTCAGCCTACAGGACTGCTGACTTAAATCGGGACAAGTATTACACCTAAACACTCATCATGGATTCACAGGCAGTTCTTAACCAGGCAGTTGTATCCCTAAAAGGCATCGGTGGCCAAACTGTCATACGCTTAGAAAAACTAGAAATTCGACGTATTCGTGATTTAATTTTTCACCTACCAATACGCTACGAAGATCGCACCCATATTCAAGCCATTAATAAGCTATCGCCTGAAAGTACCGCATTGGTCTGTGCACGCATTGTTTCTAGCTCTATTTTAAACCGTGGTCGGCGCATGTTAGTTTGTCAAATAAGTGATGACACCGGCTATCTAAGCTTACGTTTTTTTCACTTCAGTGCGGCTCAGCATAATAGCTTATCTACTGGCACCTTAATCAGTTGTTTTGGCGAAGTCAAAGGCGGCTATAACGGTTATGAAATGATTCACCCTGAATATAAAATTATTCAGGATATTAATGACTGCATTACCACCGATACCTTAAGTGCCATTTACCCATTAACTGAGGGGTTACGCCAAGCCAGCATTCGCAAAGCAATACAACAGGCACTAACACTTTATAACGACAACCCAGAGTCATTACCTGACTTACTGCCCGCCCGCTTATTACAGCACTTTCATTACCCTAGCTTAAATGCAGCTTTAAACAGCCTACACACGCCATTACCAGGCGTTTCAGCTGCGTCATTATTCAACACACCCAACCCCGCACTAAAACGCTTGGCTTTTGAAGAGTTTATTGCCCATCAACTCAGCCAGTTACACAATAAATCTAAAGAAAAACACTGGCAAGCACCTGTTTTAAATTGCACTAGCAAGCAAACAGAACAGTTTTTACAGAGCCTTGGCTTTTCTTTAACCAACGCGCAACAACGAGTAATTGCTGAAATTAAAGCAGACTGCGCCAGCAACTCGCCAATGTTACGCCTAATACAAGGCGATGTTGGCTCGGGCAAAACAGTAGTTGCTGCTTATGCCGCTTTATTAGCACTCAGCAGTCAATTTCAAGTTGCCATTATGGCTCCCACCGAATTACTTGCCGAACAACATTTGCATAATTTCAGTCTCTGGTTCCAAAATTTTGATACCCAAATAGTGTATTTAACAGGCCAGCTTAAAGGCAAAAAACGCGAACAGGCTTTACAAGAAATAGCTTCAGGCAATGCAGGTCTCATTATCGGTACCCACGCTTTATTTCAAGATGCGGTTAACTTTGCCCGCCTTGGACTGATTATTATTGATGAGCAACATCGCTTTGGCGTGAATCAACGTATGGCTTTACGTGATAAAGGCCAATATAAAAATAGTAAGCCACATCAATTAATTATGACCGCCACGCCCATTCCACGTACCCTAGCCATGCTCAATTACGCTGACCTGGATATTTCCATTATTGATGAATTACCACCTGGCAGAATCCCTGTTATCACCCGCGCCATTCCAAATGAGCGCCGTCATGAAATTATTGCCAAAATTACTAATTGGGTTAAACAGGGGCGGCAAGTCTATTGGGTTTGTACCCTAATTGAAGAATCAGAAGTGTTACAATGTGAGGCCGCTGAAAATACCGCCACTCTGCTAGTCGAAATGTTAGCGGAGGTACGCATAGGCTTAGTACATGGACGTATGAAAGCAGCTGAAAAAGAGCAAGTCATGCAGGCTTTCAAACAACATGAACTTGACTTACTGGTCGCAACGACCGTTATTGAAGTCGGTGTTGATGTACCTAATGCTGGGTTAATGATTATTGAAAACCCTGAACGTTTAGGTCTATCGCAACTACACCAATTACGTGGTCGTGTCGGTCGCGGCTCTGATGATAGCTTTTGTATACTGATGTATCAAACACCTCTATCAAATACCTCACGGGAACGCCTTAATATTCTTAGAGAAACCAGTGATGGTTTTATTATTGCTGAAAAGGATTTAGAATTACGAGGTCCGGGCGAGATGATGGGGACTCGGCAAACAGGACAAATTCAATTTAAAATAGCCGACCTAGAGCGTGATGCCGGCTTACTAGATCAAGTTCCCGAAGCCGTTACCATTATCCAACAAACTTGCCCAAAAAATATCCAGCCTCTGATTGAGCGCTGGCTAGGCACCACTACTAAATACGCTGAGGTTTAAAATCTATTGAATAATAAAAGCAGCCTATATCCACAAGAGCCCACCTGGTTTTGTAATCGCTTGCGCAGTCGTTTACAGATTCCTGCAAATGCAGCCTCTTGGATTTATGAGGCGGATTCAATTACCCAACGACTACGTAATTACTATGGGTCAAGCGTTCGTGTGCAAGTATTAAACAACCACTGGCAACGTGCTTTTATTTCTGAAAATAAGTTACTGCAGCATGCACCCAACAAATACACTCTAACCCGCGAAGTGTTATTGTATGCTGATGATATCCCTCTAGTACTCGCTCGCACCATTATTCCGCCAAAAACCGTACGTAGTGCCCAGCAAAATTTATCACATTTAGGGAATCGCCCTTTAGGTGAAGTTATTTTTTCTTACCCAAAATTGGAACGCCTTGCATTAGAAATAGCAAAAATACCAACTAACACATGGAATCCAGCAGTACGCCACCAAGCGCAAATAGAACAAGAACTATGGGGGCGCAGAACTATTTATGCCATTAACCACCACCCACTACTGGTCAGTGAATTCTTTTTACCCGAAATTTTGAACCATTAAGGATTAGTCCTATGCGCTATTTACACACCATGGTCAGAGTACAAGACCTAGATGCTTCACTACATTTTTATTGCACGCAACTAGGCTTGCAAGAATCACATCGCATTGAAGATGCTGCAGGTCGTTATACTCTGGTTTATTTAAATGCCCCAACAGATGCCGAGCAAGCTGAAAAAATGCAAGCCCCTTTATTGGAACTAACCTATAACTGGGATACCGAGCCTTATACTGGCGGACGCAACTTTGGTCATATTGCATTTGAAGTCGATAATATTTACCAAACTTGCCGACAATTGCTAGATAATGGCGTAACAATTAGCCGCCCACCCCGAGATGGCTATATGGCATTTATCCGCTCACCTGATCAAATTTCCATAGAACTATTACAAAAAGGGGCTCCACTTGCAACGAGCGAACCTTGGGCTTCAATGGTTAATACTGGTAGTTGGTAAACAAAACCATAATATTCAAGACAAAAAAAACGCCTGAAGCAATACAGCTAAAGGCGTTATAGTTAAGTACGATTCTAGATGAAATCAGTACTTACGGGTACAACAGGAGAAAAAACCACTACACTAAAAAATTATTTTCTAACTTGAATGACACTATATACCTATCAAAAAAACTAATACTCAAACTGAGTCACATTTTTGCAATCAATAATTTTATTTTTTCAGCATAAATAAAACAGCAAGTTAGAAGATACTTCTAGAGTTGAAGTAAGATTATTTATAGCCACACAAAGTAGCAGGCAAAAAAAACGCCTAGGACAGATGCCCTAAGCGTTAAAAAAAACAAAGATAACGAGGAGAAATCAGTGTCTATAGGTACAACAAGAAAATAAACTATATGAAAAAGTAAAACTTAATTTTGCAAACTTTGTGTCAGATTCATATTGCTAAAAATAGCAGATACTGCAAACACAATCGCTGAAACAACAAATGCACCAGAAATAAACCCAAAAATACCCGTTACAAATAATAAACCCACTAAAGTATCTTTTTGTAAATCAGTCATTGTATGTCCCTGTCGCGATCAATAATTAAATTAAGAATATGGGATGTACTATACAGCAGTAAAAAAAACTAACAATACACTAAAATGTTATTAATTTGTTTCCAAATTAGAAACAATATTAGCCGCTATTTTCATAACCCTGTCACATTTTTATGTGCTGGGCATTATGCGTATTGGTGAACGTAGTGGCTTTATTGCTCTCTTCACTCGTGGACTAACGCCATTATTTACCAAACTAATGCCTGAAATACCAGCAAACCACCCTGCTTTAGGTGCCATGGTCATGAATATTTCTGCCAATGCACTAGGGCTAGATAATGCCGCTACTCCGCTAGGCATTAAAAATATTCGCCATGCGCTTACCTGTGGGATAATAGCGGATTGTGCGGGTATCATTTCCGCTATTTTTATTGCTTATTGGTTTTTTGCATAATGTTAGTTCACCTGAGAACTTTAGGCTGTCGTCTTAACGAAGCCGAACTGGAAAAATGGGCGCAAGCCTTTCAACAAGCGGGCCACCAAATCACCCGCGAACAAAATGCAGCACAATTAATTATTGTTAATTCTTGTGCCGTCACCCAAGATGCCGTGCGTAAATCACGGCAATTAATTCGTCGCATTCATCGTGACAACCCTAGCGCCAAAATTGTCGCTAGTGGCTGCTATGTCACTCTCAACACTGATGAAGCAGCTGAATTGTTAGGCGTGGATTTAATCGTTAGCAACCAAGATAAAGACCGCTTAGTCGAATTGGCTATTGCTGAATTAGATTTGCCCACCATGCCGACCATGTCCACCGAACCGGCAGCAATTTCTTTATTTAGTCGTGGTCGCCAACGTGCTTTTGTGAAAGTGCAAGATGGTTGTCGTTATCGTTGTACCTTCTGCATTGTCACCGTTGCCCGCGGTGAAGAAAAAAGCACGCCTATTGCGCAAATTATTGCCGATATTAATAATTTGGTCAGCCAAGGTATCAAAGAAGTTATTTTGACAGGGGTGCATTTAGGTGGCTACGGTGCAGATATTGAGCATAATTTAGCTGAATTAATGACAGCCATTCTAGAGCAAACGACTGTTCCACGCTTACGCCTTGGATCACTAGAGCCGTGGGAATTACCTGAAAATTTCTTTAGCTTGTTTGACAACCCCCGTTTAATGCCACATTTACATCTGCCTCTGCAAAGTGGTTCTGATAGTGTATTAAGGCGCATGGCACGCCGTTGCCGTACTGAAGAGTTCACCCAAATTATTGAACAAGCACGCGCACAAGTGCCACATATCAATATCACTACTGATATTATTGTCGGCTTTCCAGGGGAAACCGAAACTGAATGGCAAGAGAGTTTTGACTACATAAAGCAAATTGGCTTTGGTCATATTCATATCTTCACCTACTCCACTCGCACTGGCACTAAAGCAGCCACTTTGCCTGACCCTGTACAAAATACTGTTAAAAAACAGCGCAGTAAACAACTACATCAATTAGCAGAACAAATGAAACAAGACTTTTTCGCACTCAATAAAGAACAAACGTTTACGGTACTTTGGGAAGGCCAACAAGAACAAGTTGACCCTAAAAATCATAGAGTTTATGGCTATACCCCCAACTATCTACGCGTGGCTACTGTTGTAGGCAAAGAACATACATTAGTAAACCAAATGACCCAAGCACAAATTAAAGAGGCTCAACTTGAGTACCTGCTTGCTGATTTGGTTGAAATGGGGCTACCAACTTAAGACGGAGAAAGTATTAAAACCTAAAGTAGGCTAAAAGTCTGCGCCTCCGGTTATTCCAGGCTGGGGCACAGGCCTTTAGGGATGAGGTTTTAATTTTTACCGCTAGCTACCGTGTCGGAAAACGTTATCTGCGCTACGCTTGATAAGCTATTCCGACCTACTTGCTAATTTTTTCTGACGATAAGCTTACTTCTTGAGTCGCTATCCAGCCTTCTCCAGGATTATAAACAGGCATTTTCTCAGCAGTGTCTGCACCACCCGAGCCTAAGTTTTGCTCATATACTATACCTGCATGACTTACAATAAAACTCATGATACCGCTCTCTCCATACTCTTCCGGCCAAGCAATCATAGCAAACCCTGCACGCATATTGCCACCCATTAGGTAGTTATAAGCACCGCCCTTGGCATCAATCCCTTGTGCAGTCAAAATACGATAAAAATAGCCATTATAGGCCCTACCAGGCGTACGATCTGCCAGCAAAGTCCCTAGAGGGCTAAGTTTCTCATTAGCTTGCACTTCCCAAAATAAACCATCCCTAGCATCAGCTGTACTAATGAATTTCTGCGCATACTCCAATATATGATCACCATTACGATCTTGCTCTGCATATTCCATTTGTGCATCATAATAAGCTAACACCGTTTGCATGGTTGCCAACTCATTCTTGCCTATGCGTCGAATACGCATACGCTCAAGGCCTTCCTCAACATCGAAGTGCCAACCAGTACTACCCTTAACAATAGGAATAGGAAAAGTCCATTGCTCCTTACCAATGGCAAGCATCATTTT
>CAZXJK010000054.1:0-6201 GCA_964640895.1 uncultured Methylomonas sp. | reverse complement strand
CAATAACGTGCTGGTAGTCAGTAACTTAAATAGGTAATTAGTCATTTTGGATAATGGGCTGTGCACAACCATTTGAATATTATTAAATAAATAGCTCATATCTTTCTCCTGTTATCACCGCCGTCCGCCACCGCCACCACGATGCCCACCGCCGCCACGACTAAAACTTCCATTAGAGCGACTGCCGCCACGATTAAAGGAGCGATTACTAGAATTACCCCTACTAATATTTTGTCGAGACCGATTCGCATTACCCGAGCCACTAAAAGCGTTACTACGTGACTTGTTGCTGTTGCCACCATAGTTGCGTGATTGTTTAGCTGAATTAAAATTGCTTTTTTGACGGGTACTTCTGCCTTGACTGTTGTTCAATCGACCTTGTGCTACATCTCTATTGACCTTATTGACTGACGCTCTCGCCCGATCACCACCCGAACCTTGTAATTGCTTACGACCCGCTGATGGGTTTACTGCTCGTTTATCTAAAGTTGAACGCGCTTGCTTACGTTGTGCGTCACGACCACGGAAATCTTTACGCTGATTAGCGCCACCACGCTTATTAGCAAATTTTTCACGGCTTTTATTATCTCGGTAAGGTACGCCCTTACGATTACCAGCATTATGCTTCCAATTAGAATTACCTTTGCCATTTATCTTATTCTTGTTGATATTAATATTGTTGAACTTATTGACATTAATATTGACACTACCATGCCCACGCCCCCAGTTGCAACCACCCCATAAAGCATGCGTAATGCCGATACCAACGCCAAAGCCAATACCACGCATGACTGCAGAACCAAATCCATAGCCATATCCATATCCTGGCGGGTAGTAATACCAAGGTCGATAGTGTGGCCACCACCAAGTACCATAAACAACAGTGGTATTATAAACAGGCACATAAACGACTTGCGGATTTGCCGGTTCTATTATGATGACACTTTCAGATTCCTGCTCTTCTATAATGACCTTTTGCTGCTCGGTAGTTTCCAGATTACCCGCATCCTTAGCTTTTTTACGCAATTTCTGTACGGTATCCATCACACCTTCAGAATTAGCCAAGAAGGCATCACCAACATTTTGTATCCAATCAGTTTGCTCACCCATCATTGTCAACACTTGTGGAAATGCCACTAGCGACATCACACTGGGATCCCATGATTTTTCTTGTACGGATTTAACTGCCGCATCACCTTCCATCGAAGCATTATCTTTTGACCATTTAATGGCTGCGCTTACATCAGCAGGGTAAGTAGTCGCCATGAGTATCTGAGACAGTAGTGAATCTGGGTATAGCGCAATCGGTGCCATCATTTGATCTAGCTCGGCTTCGCTAAAGGTCTTATTCTCAGCCTGTACGGGCACCAAGCCTAGCAACAAGCCAAGCATTATGGCAATCAGTGCGCTACCAAAATTTACTAATAGTTTTCTCATCAATCACTCTCCTTAAATATGTCTTAGCTCCTGTAAGAGGGGTCTATAGCCGCGAATTTAATGGGTCGCAGCCATAGAACCCCTCCTACAATAAGCTTAATTCAATTTCCTGTAGGGTTGCTTCCGTTAATATCTCTCGATTCTGATCAAGCACATCAGCTTGTAATAATGCAGCCAATTGACCAATCGTATTAATCATTTCAGCAAATACGGCCTGTGCATCACTCACTTCTCTAGGTTGCATAAAAAAAGTAACCCCTGGGCAGCTATAACTATCCCAATCATTGCCAGGAAAAATACCTGGCTCAATCATACTGGCTACCGCATAATCAACACGATTATGGACATCCAAACGCTCAAACACTTGTACACTCCCAAAAACCAACCCTAATTGCTCACAGGCATCCACTAATTGTGCTCCGGAAACACCTTGCGCTGATTTCGCAGCGACACTTAATTGTATTAACGAGGGCAATTCCTTACTAATGGATAATTCTAAATCCTCAGATTTATCCATTGCACCAGCCAATACATCACCCATCTCTACATCACTATTCTGCTGCACCTCTTGCATATATGCGTCATTTAAACGTGTTTTCACCTGCGGGGTCGTAGGATAATCATCAGCGTTTGCCGAACCTAAAGGCACAATATCAAAATCATCATCGTCAGTACTAACCTCTAAACTCGGATCAATATTTTCCAGCGGGTCTTTATCATCACCAAACATGTTTTTTTGCCGCTTACCACTGCGAAACATACTCCACAAAACCATGCCTAAAATAACCACGACACCGATTGCAATAATTACTATTCTTAATAAATCTTTATCCATTGTTAATTTTCCGCCATTGCTACTGCTTCTTGAATATCGACTGCTACCATCCGGGAGACCCCCGGCTCTTTCATGGTAACACCTGCTAATTGGTGTGCAATTTCCATTGTGACTTTATTGTGTGAGATATATAAGAATTGCACATTTGCTGACATTTCCTCCACCATTTCGGAAAAACGCCGCACATTGGCCTCATCCAGAGGCGCATCTACTTCATCCAGCAAACAAAAGGGAGCTGGATTTAAATCAAAAATTGAAAAGACCAAAGCGACTGCTGTTAATGCCTTTTCACCACCCGATAATAAATGAATCGAGCTATTCCGTTTGCCAGGGGGTTGAGCAATGATATTAACACCACTTTCCAGTAAATCATCATCCGTTAAGGATAAATACGCTTTACCACCACCAAATAATTTAGGAAATTTAATTTGTAAGCCATCATTAATTTTATCAAAAGTTTGCTTAAATCGCTGCCGACTTTCTTCATCAATCTTGGCAATTGCTTCTTCTAGAGTTTGTAAAGCCTCTAATAAATCCTCATTCTGCTCATTTAAAAAATTCATACGCTCAGATTGCGCTTTAAATTCTTCGATAGCCGTCAAATTAATTGTCCCCAACCGATCAATCTGCCGATTCAAATCATCAACATTAATTTTCCACGACGATTCATCAGCATGTGCCGGAATTGTTTGCATAACCTGCTCAGCATCGGCATCCAATTCTTGCAACTGCTCAGTCACCGTTTGCTGACGTACTTGGCTTTCTTGCTGTTCAAAGCGCACACTTTCCAACAATTCCTTTTTCTTTTCCAGATGCCGCTGCACCACGGTAAATTTTTCAGCAGCTTCAGTAATCTCTACTTCTAACGCTTCTTGCTGAACACGCACTTCTTTTAGCGCTTTATCCAAGCCCTCTTTGTTTTCTAATAAAACTTCTAATTGATAACGCTCATCATCCATCGGCTGCAAAGTATGCTGCAGCTTCATATTCAGTTCAGCAATACGCTCTGTTCCATGTTGACACTGTTGCTGCAAACGCTCTACTTGCTTTTCCGTTAACACTGTAGATGATTTTAAGCTGGAAATTTTAGCTTGTAACCCATGAACCTGCTGACGACTTTCATTAACCAGTTTATCACTTTGTTCCGTTTGTGTTTGCAAGTGCTGACTATTTTGCTCCAATTGCAACTTAGTGTCATCCAAAGCTTCCATTGCTATTTCAGCCTGCTCTTTAATCATCGCCGCCTCTGCACGCACTTCAGTATTTTCCAATAGCTGACTATTAATATCAGCCATTTCATTACTGACTTGGCTTAAGCGCTGTTGCTGCTCTTGCATACGCGCCGAATGTGCACTAAATTCAGCCGTTTTAATGGATAATTCATTACTTAACTGCTTATCTTGTTCTTGCAAATGCTCACGTTGCCGCTCTGCTGTACGCAAAAATTCTTCCGCTGATTCTAATTGCTCTTCAGCCAGCACCACGCGTGCCTGCAACTCAATTTGCTGCTCTTTTAAAGTTCGTAACTGCTTTTCGCGCTGTAAAATACCTGTTTTAGCATCATTTTCATGAGTAATTTTCACCCAGCCAAACCCCAACCACGCACCTTGTGGCGTGATAATCGATTCATAAGGCTTTAATTGACTCACCAATTGCCGTGCTTGCTCAGTACTATCAGCACAATAGATACCTGATAACAAACCCTGTAAATTCCAAGGAGTTTTGATTTTATCAATCAGCCGTAACATGCCATTTTCAGATTCAGGTGCTGATATGGCCTCCGTTTCAAATAGCGTCAACGAAGCATCACTTAAAGAGGATAACTCAGCAATCAATTGATCTGCATTATCAATACAAATAGCCTCTAAATAAGTCCCCAAAACTGTTTCTACCGCAGCATCCCAGCCCGTATCAACCTCAATAAATTCTGCCAAGCGCTGGTTTTCTGTGAGTGCCATCCGATCCAACCAATGACTGAGCTTCTGCTTATCTTTACCCATTGCGTGTTGTTGCAACAACTCTAACGAAGTCACCTTACCTTTTACAGTATGCAGCTCTGAACGATCTTGATGCAACGTGTCATGGCAGGCTTTAATTTGTAAACGTAGCTCTTTAATCGATAAGTGTACGCTCGCCAACTCTAATTGCAATTGCTCACGTTGCTCTTCAATTAAAACAATCGCTTGATCCAAGCTTTCAATTTCAACGCTCAGCCCCTGTTCGGTTAAATCCTCATGCTCACCTTGTAAACGCTGCAAACGACTTTGTAATTGAAAATTCTGATTTTCCAATTGTGCCACTTGCATACGTTTTACTTCCGCTTGCTCGCGATAGTTCGCATATTGATTTTTATAGCCTTCCCACTCCTGCTGCCAAACCAAACGTTGTGCTTGCGCCTCTTGTTGCTGCTCTAATAATTCATCTAGGCGCTCCTCAGCTACCAACAGTGCCTCTTCATTTTCCAGTAAAGACTCTTTTAAATCATATAATTGCAACAAATCTTCATCTAAGTTTTCTTGCAATAAAGTCGCTTGTTCACGTAAACGCACTAACTCTAATTCGGTTTCTTCGTGTGATTGCTCATTATGTTTAATCACTTGTTGCAAACGACTGCTTTCAGCAAGCAGCTTATAAAACTCTTCCTGCTGTTTATCAACGACTTGCTGCTGTGTTTTATGCTGAGCACGTTGCTGCTCTAAGAACTGCTCCAGCTCTTTACGCTCGATAAATAACGCATTATGGGCAGTCGCAGCATCCTGTAATTTAACGTCTAAATGCTGAAAAGATAACTGATAAGCACGCCAACGCATGACCAGTAATTCTAATTTTAGCTGACGTTCTTCGATTTTTAATGCGGTATATTTTTCTGCTTTTTCAGATTGTTTTTTTAAATGATTGAGCTGCTTTTCGACTTCTTCCCGCACATCATCCAAACGCTCCAAGTTTTCGCGTACATGCCGCATCCGCATTTTCGTTTCATTACGCCGTTCTTTATATTTAGAAACGCCTGCCGCCTCTTCAATATGAATGCGTAATTCTTCCGGCTTAGCTTCCACTATACGTGAAATCGTCCCTTGCTCAATAATCGCATAACTGCGTGCACCTAAGCCCGTGCCTAAAAATAAATCAGTAATATCTTTACGCCGACATTTGGTGCCATTAAACATATAAATAGACTGTCCATCACGGCTGATCTGACGTTTAATGGCAATAGTACTATATTGGGCAAATTCCCCCCCCGCCTTACCTGCACTATTATCAAACACCAATTCAACTGAAGCGGTACTGATCGGTTTACGCCCTGACGAACCATTAAAAATAACATCGGCCATACTGCCACCACGTAAATGCTTGGCAGAACTCTCTCCCATCACCCAACGCACTGCATCAATAATATTGGATTTACCACAACCATTCGGCCCCACCACACTAATTAAATTTCCTTTAATAGGAATAGTGGTCGCATCGGCAAATGATTTAAATCCTGAAAGTTTAATTTTTTCCAGCTTCATTACTGGTAAAATACCTGCTTATTTTAAAAACAAACCATTATACTTTATGAAGCATATTGGTTCAGGCTAAATCACTACTCTAGACAATTCCATGGCAACACAACCCAGCAAAGACCTACAAACTTTTGACAACCCACAACCTGGGCGCGACTTTACTATCCGTATTGACACCCCTGAATTTACTTGCCTATGCCCGTTAACAGGCCAGCCAGATTTTGCCGAAATAACTATTGAGTATGTGCCTAATAAGTTATGTATTGAATTAAAAGCTTTAAAACTTTATTTTTGGACTTTCCGTGAACGCGGTGCCTTTCATGAAGCCGTTACCAATGAAATTTTAGATGACATCGTCAAAGTAACCCAACCTAATTTTATGCGTATCCGCGCTGAATTTAAGGTACGTGGTGGCATTTATAC